>CALIGP010000305.1 GCA_938021455.1 uncultured Lewinella sp.
TGTACCCGATACTACCTACGTCAACGAAATTATCGCTTCGGCTCATGACGAAAACGTCGTCTACGTCGCCTTCAATAACCATAAGCGGGGGGACTTCAAGCCTTACCTGCTCAAGAGTACTAACCAGGGCAAGAAATGGAAATCCATCGCCGCCAACCTGCCCGAACGCGGTAGCCTCTACGCGATCGCCGAAGACCCCAAGGTGGCCGATCTGCTGTTCGTCGGTACGGAATTCAGCTGCTTTGCTACCGTCGACGGCGGTAAGTACTGGCGCAAACTCAGTAGTGGTCTGCCCACCGTAGCGGTACGGGACATCAACATCCAGGAACGGGAAAACGATCTGGTGATCGCAACCTTTGGCCGTGGCTTTTACATCATGGATGATTACTCGGCTCTACGAGAACTGAGCCCGGAAGTGCTGGAAGAAGAGGCCCACCTGTTCAGCGTTCGTGATGCGTTTCAGTACCTGCCTTACAGCCCGATTGCGGCTAGTAAGTCCATCTCCTGGTTAGGCCCCAAGGGTTTTCAGGGGGAGACCTACTATTTGGGAGACAACCCTGAATTCGGCGCGGCATTCACCTATTTCCTCCAGGAAGGGTACAAGTCGCTCGAAGATATCCGTGAAGAAGAAGAAGGCGATCGCCGTAAGGAAGGCGAAGACGTTTTCTATCCTGCTTACGAGCAGCTCTCCGCCGAGGAAGAACAGAAAGCTGCCTTCCTGATTTTTACCGTGCGCGATGCGAACGGGGAGGTGGTGGATGAAGTCCGCTCCAGCCCACGCAAAGGCATCAACCGTGTTTACTGGGACCTCAAGTACCCGGACATTGACAACGTAAGCAAGGGCAAGGGAGATCCGACGAGCAATCTTTCCTCCGGCATTATGGTACTCCCCGGAGACTATACCGTGGAGCTGGCCAGGAGTGTCGATGGGGCGATTACCCCATTGGCGAAACCGGTGTCCTTCAAGGTCAAAGACCTTAACAACCGAACGCTGCCGGCTACTGACCCTGCCGCTATGCTGGCTTACCACCGGGAGCTCAGCGATCTCTCCAAAAATGCCAACGCCATGCGTGCTACTTTCAGCGAGTTGAACGAGCGGCTGGAGTATTACCAGGCAGCGCTGCGGCTGGTGGACAAGCCCGACCTCGGCCAGCAGGTCGATGCGCTGGCCGATAAGCTCAAGGCGCTCCGCCATCAGCTTTACGGCGACCCGATTAAGCGCAAGCTGGAAATCGACCAGGCTCCCGCGCTGACCAGGCGAATCAATACGGCTATCTGGACGGGCATGTCCTCGCTTTCCGACCCCACGAAGACCTCGTCGATGGTGAAGGCGATTGCCGAAGAGCAGCTGGGGCCGGTGATGGCCACCCTGCGGAGCATCATGGAAAATGAAGTGCCGGCTATCGATAAAATGCTGGACGGCGCACGGGCACCGTGGACGCCGGGCCGGGTGATTGGGCCGGGGGGGAAGTAAGCCCTTGCTTTTTTATTGTGTGTATAACCAAATGCACTAAATGGTGCCCCTCGACTGCAATCTCGACTGCCTACGGTCGCTCGATTTCCGCTCGGGGACCCGTTTTCAGGTGGAGGCCGTAAGTGTATTTCGCCTCAGGCGAAATACACTTACGGCCTTTCTCACAACGTTCGGTTCCCGAGCGAAGCCCGACCTCGGTCCCTGAGCGTAGTCGAATGGGTGTGGAGGGCGAAGTCGAGGGGCTATTAATTTTGAATCTGTGCATTTGGTTATACACACTTTTTAATTCAACACATTGCACCTGCGGCCGCGCCTTATTCCCATGATTTGGACGTCCCGATAGTTATCAGGACAGGATGCAGAGTGAAGGTGAAAAAGCAGTGGATGCCAGATCAACTTACCCCTTGACAAACACCATGCAATGTTGCCAGGGAAGGTTTCCGATGTTCTCCCGCAAGCGAAGCCCGACGGACTTCATCTCCAGTACCGCCTGCTTTTCTGACATTTTGTGCAGCCGTTTGATCGGCACCGCCGGATCTTCCATGCGGTATTCCAGTAAAACGAAGCGGCCATCCGGTTTAAGGGCTTTGACGATTTCCTGCATCATCTCCCTTGGGTGAGACAGTTCGTGGTATACATCGACCATGATGACCAGATCGAGGGCGTTTTCGGGCAACTGGGGGCTGGTTTTGCTACCCTGCACGAGCTCCACGTTTTGGATACTGTCCCGGGCAATTTTTTCGGCCATGATGGCCAGCATTTCTGCTTGCAGATCTACGGCGTAGACTTTGCCTTCGGGTGCTTGCTCGGACATCCGGAAGGTATAGTAGCCCGATCCGGCGCCGATATCCGCGATGTGCTCCCCGGGCTGGATTCCCAGATTTTTGATTGCCTGGCTGACGTTTTCCTCCCGTTCGCGTTCGGGGCGTTCTAACCAGCCGGCGGCGAGGTGGCCCATTACGTAGCTGATTTCCCGGCCGAGGTAGTATTTGCCGGTACCGTTCGGGGAAGGTGTTTGGTAAGTGTAAGTGGCCTCTCCTGACGCTGCGGAAGGACTTTGCTGAGCACCACAATTGGAGCAGGTTATTAGTAAAAACAGCAGGGGGCCGAGGCGAAAGGGCATACTATTGCATATTGTGTGTAGCCATTAGACGGGCCAGCGACCATTTTGTTGTCAACTGCCTAGTAAAAGGCTGGCTTTACCGATCCACCTCCCGATAGCCTTCCTGCCGGAACCTTGGCGTACAAACACAGAGGAAAATCAGGTCCTCCGTTCCGGTATTTGCAATGCGTTGCGGGACGCCCTGCGGGATGGATACCGCATGGCCGGGGCTTACGTCTATCATTTTATCGTCGACTTCCGCCCTTCCCTTTCCCGATAGGATATAGTAGATTTCCCGGGCCTCCACTGTATGCCAGCGGGTGGTTACACCGGGAGTTACCCGCGCGGTGGCGAGGGAGACGTCGGAATGATCCTCTTGGTTGACCACCTCGGAGATATGGCACCCTTCGGTGGTGTAGAATTCTGGTTGAGGCTGAAAATGGACGGTAGGCTCTGGCATGGTATTATGGTAATTTGTTTTGTCTGTAAGATATACCTGAATGATTTAGCCGTTGATGAGGACAGAATTGTCAAGCCACTGACAGTTCAAAAAACCTGCCTATCAATGCAGGACTAAGCGGTCCTCGAAGCGTCCTGAAAGGACCTTCGCGCGTCCGCGCGTCCGCGCTTGCAATCGCCCAGGAAGTCTAGCTGCGGGTACATCAAACGTAAGGACGCCGTACCTTTTGCCCCATGACCTACGAACTCACCGCCGGCTCCCTGGCCAACCTCAGAATTGTCGACAAACCCTTGCCGCCTCCGGCGCCGGGGGAGGTGTCGGTTGCCGTACGGGCCATCGGCCTCAACTTCGCGGATGTCTTCGCTATTTGGGGGCTTTACAGTGCTACCCCGAAAGGCGTTTTTACCCCGGGGCTGGAATACGCTGGCCACATTACGGCGGTAGGAGAGGGGGTTACGGGTGTTTCGGTTGGCGATGCCGTAATGGGCGTCACCCGATTCGGTGCTTACACCAGCGCGTTGAACATTGATCAACGTTATGTCTTACCCTTGCCGAAGGACTGGACGATGGCCGAAGGAGCCGCTTATCTCGTGCAGGCCCTGACGGCTTATTATGGCCTAGTACACCTAGGGCAGTTGCGGGCTGGTCAGACGGTACTCATCCATTCTGCTGCCGGTGGCGTGGGGACCTTTGCCGGCCGCATCGCCCGCCAATTAGGAGCCTACACGATTGGCACCATCGGCCATGCCGACAAAGTCCCTTATCTGGAACGCGAGGGCTACGACGACTGGAT
>CALIGP010000306.1 GCA_938021455.1 uncultured Lewinella sp.
GGTGGGGGTTCAGGCTGAGTCCGGAGTGCGAGCCTCTCCGTCTAACTTGATCGTACACCCTTGAAGCCTCAACTATGCGTATTTTTTTGACCTCCTCTTTTTTGTTTCTATTCACGGTGCCGGCCTTTGCGCAGATAGACGCTAAACTCAACCTCGGCTCTGCCATTTTCGGGGGGCTGAATATATCAGCGGACCTTGCCCTGTCCGATAATACGTCCGTTGCGCCAGGTTTCGGTATCGCTTCAACAAAAGTGACGGTAGACGGAGAGAAGTATACCTATAAGGTTATTCGCTTTGTGCCGGAGTTCCGATATTACTTTAACCCTGAATATGGAGCAGACCGTTTCTTCGTCGGGGCGTATGGTAAGCTGGCGGCGCTATCCGCCGGGGAAGCTGACGGCCGTCGCATAGACGGTACTAAGGGCACCCTTGGCTTACTGGTGGGTAACAAGTGGATTGCCCAGAGTGGCTTCGTATTTGAGCTTAACTTTGGCCTGGGCACGGGAGGCGTCTTTCCGGGCGCGGATGGTGACGCGCCGTTCATCGCTGCGATTGATGCCCTGTCAAAGGTCGACGTGCGGTTAGGTATTGTGGCAGGCTGGCGGTTTTAGGAGGGGCGCTTGCCGCAGGTGCAGGGGGGAGTTTCTGTGTGCAGAGGTTGTCAAATACAGCTCCTTTCGGAAAGCCCTTCCCTGCACCTGCGGTCAGCGCCCACCTCCTCCAAAACTAAATCCATACCCCGCGTTCAGCCTTAAATCACTGTACCCCGGCCGCGCTTCGCTACCGGCCGCATTAATGAAGGATGTGCTGACGTTAAACGTCTGCTTTTTGCCCAGTTTGTAACTCCCGCCGAGGGAGACTTGTATCACTCCATCTGAGCTGTCTTCGATGCCGGGGAAGGCCGGCCCGAACTGCGTGAAAGCCAACTGATAACCCGCCGTCAGGTTGAAGGTGCCATTCTCTCCGAATATCTTGCGGTTGTAGCCTGCCGTAGGGCCTATGGTGGTGATGTTGAGGTCCGGATTGGCGTTGCGATGTACCAGCACCGAAGCGGAGAAAGAGCTGGGCGACTCCTCTGGCTGGTGGGCAAAGCTCATCAGGAACATGGAAAATTTACTCGTTTGGTTGGGGTCAATAACCTCATCACGGATCAACGCCGCCCGCTGGTAGCCGCCAGAGAAAACGAGCGCATTTTTACCCTTCGGGTCTAGTAAAATAGACGTGGTCACGTCGATACTTTGCTGGGTCTGCGCCAGGACAATACTGTCTACGAGGAGATTGTCTACCGCGATTGCCTTGTATCGATTCGTTGCCGTAAAATTACTTAGGCTGAGGCTGGTGTTGATTCGGTCGGAGACGGTATAATTAAGGTTTAGTGAGCCGATGAACCGGTTGTTGTTGGCGGCGGAGGAATTGTCCAGATCGTTCCGCTGTAGGCCTACATTAGTACTCAGCGTTAGCTTGTTGTCGAAGAGAGGAGCACTGAAACTAGCCGTGAAGTTTTCCAGGTCGTTCTGGAAAAAAAGACTGCCGTGGGTGCGGTACTCCGGGTCGATGCGTTCATACTGAAGTCCGATCTTGCCAAACTTTGGTGAGAGACCGATTTTAGCGCGAAAGGCATTGGCGGCGGTAGTGCTGACCCTGGGCTTAAATAGACCGAAGAGTCGAATGGCTCCGGTGGGGTTGTCGAGCAGTGGAGAAGTGTCGTCACGGGTTAGTACGGAGCGGGCCCATTCTGTCTCGAAACGAAGGAATTTACTGAACTGATGCCCCCCTCCGAGGGTGAGTACCATATTTTTTTCGGGACGGGCAGTGATGTTGGTGTCGAGCTGACTGGGGTCAATTTGCAGGCGATCCGACGAAGAAAAAAGGGAGGCAGTGAAGGAAGTTCCTGCCTGATTATCGTAGCCAGCCTTGACACCCTGGCCATAGCGCTTGAAGACGGTCTCGATGTCCTGAATGCTCCCCGCATCCTGAATTCGGGCCCGCCGCAGGCGGCCGCTCATGAGGCCTAAATAGAATTTCTTGGGCCGTAACTCAATCCCTCCACCCCTGAAATTGACGCCAGAAAGACTGTAGGGGCTGAAAGTCATGCTGCGGTCTCCGCCGTGCAAAGTGATCCAGCGATAGGTAGGGCTAATCCCCAAAAAAGAATAGCTGGGTAGATTGTAGAGTGTATTCCGATTGGAGATAGCGGCGTTAAATGGGGCTTTAATCCCCAGAAAATCGAAGTTGAGCCCCGCGTTCATGTTCCAGTTGAATTGTGGGACACGTGGGCGGGCGCCACTGCCCTGATCATCAAAATAATCGTAACCGATGTTGGCACCGGCGTTGCCGGTGGTGCGGAGAAAGTCACGGGAGGCAATCCGGCTGCTGATGTCTGAGAAAAAGCCCTCAACATCTTGTGCTTGTAGAGAGCTTGCCAGCATTGCTAAAAGAAGTAGGTGGGCGAAACGCATGGTGTGTGTTGGTTACCCACTAAGGTAAGTGCAAATTCTTTGATCAGACAAACGCAGGGGAAATAAGGCGCAGCCGCGGGTGCAATGTATGTTGAAAAGCCGCAATGCGTTGTATTTACACGGGTTCTGGCGTTTTTAACAATTCTTTCTTTCCTGTTAATTAGGTTATCTTAGCAGACGAATTCTGTTGCTCATGTGCTTTTATAACCAACTCTAAAGGAGTACAGGATTCTATTTTTTCTTTTGTGCTCCCTTTGTTTTCACAGCTGGCTCAGCTGATGGAATATATGAACACACCCTTTTAAAATAGGACTGACCTTAGGGTGCAGACCTGCTTCAAAATATGACTGGAATGAGATCGTTTTGGACAGTTGTTTTTCTAACAATAGGATTCTTTTTTTACTCTTTGTCGGTTCAAGGGCAGGCTGTAGAGTTGCAAGAAACGATTGAACCGGGAGAGGTTTTTTTCTCTGACCAAATGGAGGATGCTAAGTCTTTACCCAGTTCTTGTGGGGCAATTGGGGGGGTATCTAACCTAAGTAGGGCTTGCTCCAATAGTTCGGCTTTCGGCTGGTTTCAATTTTCGCCATTTGGGGGTTCTACTGTCGAGTGGTCATCAGGGCAGACTACGGCAAGAATCGAACCTTTTCCAAACGGAATTTACACTGCTACGGTGACCGATGCGTTTGGGTGGGAAGATGAGATCAGAGTTATTGCTAGCCCTCCAGTAAAAACATATTTTCGGCATCGTAATGAGACATGTGCTGGAGCAAATGATGGACATGTTTCTATAGCGTCAGGTTCAAGTTGTGAACCGCTTACTTTAACTTTTGAACGACTCTCTCCGAACCCACAGGTACTGTATAGTGATGCAACAGGAGCACCGGATGCATTTGGGCGGTATCGTTGGGGTGGAGGTGGTAATTCTGCCATTAGTTACTCCAGTGATGCGATTCCCCCAGGAAACTATCGAGTGCAATATGTTAGAGCAGGAGGGAGTATTCAATCGTTTTTTAACATTGAATCAGGCCCAACTATAACCGCTGATATTGTTACGTTGCAAGCCGCAGAGTGTGGTGCTAATAACGGAAGTGCCAGAGTTGATATTCGCCGTAATGGATTTCTCATTGCTAACCCCGTTGCTGAAGGTTATACTATCTCTTGGTCAAACGGAGGTACGGCTGCACAAAACAATACGCTTCCTCCTGGAAATGTTTCGGTGACCGTAGAAGGACCCCGTTGTGGTTGTGATGATAGTGATAGCGATGTAATTGATGAAATCGATATCACCAGCCCCGGTACTATTTCCAGTTTTACTACCGAATTTTGTGGTGTTGATCCTGACGGTCAATTCATCTTCAGTGATGCTCCGGCCACGGCGAATGGATCAGGGACAATCACTTATTTATGGGAACAAAGAATTAATAGCGGAGCCTGGACGACGGCTCCATTTAGTAATACAGGGCTTACCTATGACCCTCAAACATCTACCCAAACCCGGTCTTTTCGCCGGGGAGCTTATTTGGGAAGCTGTGGACCTGAATACTCTAATGTTGTGACGCATAATGTTTATGCGAATCCTTTCGCGAATATCACCATCAATACTCAACCAAGTTGTGGAAATAACGACGGTCAACTCACAGCCCAGGGCTTTGAGGGAGGAGGGGGCCCGTATACCTATGCCTGGAGTAATGGTGGATCTGGAGCCAATCAAACAGGCTTAGCTGAAGGAACCTACACCGTCACCGTTACGGATGCTAATGGGTGTACGGATACGGATACGGAAACGTTGGTGGATGAAACACCAACACTAACGAGTGCGGGATGTATTGAATTTATCAATTCTTGCCCGTCAGGAGATTTTTTCATTTTCCTTTGTGGGGACACGCCCTCCTCTCCTGCGCGTTTACTCGAAGGGCAGGCAGGTTCCTGTGATGATGGTAGTCAACCGCTTTACCAATGGTTCATTAATACGGTTGGAAACATCAACTCTGCTACACCAATATCCGGTGCGACGGGCATCAACTATAATGTTCCTGCCGGAACGGTTCCTACGGGACAAAACCGCTTTTTCTGGCGTCGGGCCCATTGTGATTGTACGGACCCAGCAACGGCCGGTAGCTATACCAGCTATGCAGGGATTGCCTATTCTGGGCTAACGGTGGACTTAACAGCTTCCCCAATGAATATTTGTGTGGGAGAGAGTACTAATTTGGCCGTTAGCCTCGTGATTCCGGGCCATACTGATGGAAGTAATGTCTATTCCTACTCTTGGTCGCCAAACACAGGATCTACCGGAGGCACAGCAACAGTTTCACCTACTTCAACCACAACTTATACGGTTACGGTAACGGACAATCTAGGCTGTGACGATATTCAATCGGTCACGGTCAATGTTACTGATCTGGACCAACCCAACATCAATCACCCTAATGAATTTACATATTATTGTGAAGGAGAGGATGTTACGTATTCTATTTCTTCAGGCACCTTCCAACCGGGGGCATTTTACTCCTGGGATTTTGATATTTTTAATGACGCGATAGCTTCTCCACGAACGGCAACCGGACCAGGCCCGCATACCGTGACTTACACTAACCCTTCAGCAGGTACTCAAAGGATAATACCCATAACGAGGGTGACGGTTAGCCTAAATGGCTGTACGGAAGAAAATACTACATCTGCGTTATTTTACACTGAACCCATCACAAGTTTTCAGGCTTTTGACGCTGCCTGTGGTCAGTCTACAGGATCGATTTTTGTGAACTGGCAAGGAAACCCAGGTATAAACGGTTCCAACGCCGGTATTGAATTCAGCATTAATAACGGAAATAACTGGACTCAAACCGGTACGGGTACAACAAGCGGGAGCTACACTTTTGATGATTTACCTGCGGGGGACTATAATGTCTGGGTCCGGTATAGAGCCGGCCCAAGGTGTGAAACTTATTTAGGTTTGGCCGAAATTGATGACCGGCCGAATCCGACCCTGAATGGCCTGGTGGTTAACGTAGGTTGCTTCGGTGAGAATACGGGAAGTATAAGTTTGCTGGTAAATTCGGGTACACCTAATTATAGTTTTAATTGGTCAGACGGTAGTAGAGGACAAAGTCGATCCAACCTTTTTGCGGGAAGTTATACCGCCACCGTTACGGATGCGAATGGTTGTACGGACTCTCGAACATTTACGGTGTCTCAACCTTCTCAAGCGCTTACCCTTGGAGGAAGTATAAGCCAACCTTCCTGTAGTTATACGAATAATGGAAGTATTAACTTAACGGTTAGTGGAGGAACTCCTGGTTATAGCTATGAATGGTCAAATGGAGGCAGAGGGCAAGATCTTTCGGGCTTGTCAGGTGGTACTTATACCGTTACCGTAACGGACAGTAATGGTTGTGAAGAAACGATAAGCTTCACCTTGACCCAGCCAAGTCAAATCAATCTTGACGAGACCATTGTCGACGTTGATTGCTCAGGTCAAAACAATGGTAGTATATCCGTTAGTGTTACCGGAGGAACCAGACCTCGACTTGGCTATACTTATAGATGGAGTAATGGTGCTGCGACACCAAGTATTACGGGCCTTTCTGGAGGAAACTATTCTCTGACGGTAACGGACGCAAATGGTTGTATTGCTACTGCTACTTATCCGGTAGAAGAGCCCAATCCACTTTCTGTGACGGCCAG
>CALIGP010000307.1 GCA_938021455.1 uncultured Lewinella sp.
ACGACCCTACTCAATGATGGCACACTAGAGGTTGTTTCTAGCGTAGTACCTAATGACTGCGGCGAACCAAATCAAATCTGGAACGACATTGAAGGCGGCGTAGGCCCTTATACCGCAGAAGTCATACGCCTCTGCGACAACACCCCCGTAGACTTCCAAGGAAGCGGTAACGGATTTGAAGTTACCGATTTGATCCCGTGTGACTACAAGATCACGGTAACTGATGCGAACGGTTGTATGACAATGCAAACGGTCACTATTGACCCCTACCAGCTCTTCAACGTTGTTGGAGTTGATGGTGTGTGTGGTCAGCCAGGTGGTTTTGATGTAGAGGTAATGAACAGCCTCGCAAGTGGGCCTTACTCCTTGGAGTATAGCGGACCAAACAACGGCCTGCAAGCAAGCAACTCCGGAACGTTCAACGTAGACGGCCTTGACGCAGGGACTTACACCGTCGTCGTCATTGATGCAAATGGTTGTTCCGAAACGGAAACCGTTACCGTTACCAACACAACAAGTGACCTCGACCTCCAAACAGCCCTCATCAATAACGATTGCGGGCAGTACAACCAGCTTTGGAACGACATCAACGGCGGAACCGGGCCATACCAAGTGGTCTTGACCAGACTGTGCGACAATACAATCGAAGACAGCTTCCAAGTAACCGGAACCGGTTTTGAACTGACCGACCTCGATGAATGCTGTTACCGGATCAGGGTTACCGATGCCCTTGGCTGTACGGTAACTAACGAATCTTGCGTAGAAGCAGACCCACCGAACCTCTTCACCCCGAACCCCGTAAGTGGTCCATGTGGAGAAAACGGAAGAATTGATCTTTCATTCATCCGAGGCACAGCACCCTACCAAGTAGTATACAGCGGTCCGCAAACAGGCTCTAACACCGTGAACGGCAACGTACTTGCCATCAACGACACCCCCGCTGGCCAGTACACCATTACGGTTACCGATGCCAACGGCTGTGTGGAAACGGAGACCGTAACCCAAGAATCAACTACTAGTAGCCTCACGCTTCAGGCCGCCCTCATCAGTAACGACTGTGGGCAGTACAACCAAGTCTGGATCGACATCTTCAACGGCACGGGGCCGTTCTCCGTCGAAGTAATCCGCTTGTGTGACAATACTACAATGACGGAATTTGTATCCGGAGAAGTCGGATTTGAGCTAACCGATCTGGAGCCATGTGACTACAAAATCATCGTTACCGATGCTGCTGGTTGTATGGTTATGGATGTCATTACGGTCTTCCCCGCACCGATTGAGCTCTTCGACCTTACCTCGGCCTCCGGAGCCTGTAACGAACTTGGCTCCTTAGACATACAAATCACCAGCGGCACCGCCCCTTTCACCATTGTTTACGATGGGCCAGAAGGTGAGACATTTGTTACCCAACAAACCAGTATAACCCGCGATGACCTCCCGAGTGGAACCTACACCGTATCCGTCACCGACGACATCGGATGTACGGAAACCGATCAGTTTACGATCAGCAATACTACTTCTGACCTCAACCTAGTGACCTCTCTAATCTTCAATGATTGCAACCAGTTGAACCAACTATGGAGCGACATCAACGGAGGTGTTGCCCCCTTCAACGTAGAAGTCGTTCGGCTTTGTGACGGCGTAACCGATACAACCTTCACTACCAACCTAGACCAGTTCGAGCTAGACAATCGGACGTCGTGCGAGTACCAAATCAGGGTGACCGATGCAACAGGCTGTACGGACACCGAAACCATAGAAGTCCTCGGAACTTCCGCCAACCTATTCGATATCACAATAGACAACAGCTGCGACAGCAGCGGATTCTACTTCGACTTCGTAGCAGGCACCGGCCCTTACCGCGTTGCGGTATCAGGCCCGATCACCCAGATGGTAGAAAACGTAACCGAGCCGCTTTACATCCCCGCTCCTCCGGGAGACTACGCCATCCGCGCCTTCAGTACCGAAGGCTGTATGGAGATGAACTTCTCCACCATCGTAGGCGGCGCGTCCGGAAGTTTGGCTGAGGTAGACTTCTCCGCGTCCATTGACGGCTTGGCCGTAAACTTCACCAACCGATCTGGCGAAGGAACCTACAGTTGGAACTTTGGCGACGGCTCTCCCCTCGTATCTGATCCGAACCCACAGCATATCTTCAGCAGTGCGGGTACTTACGAAGTTTGCCTAACGGTAGACAATGGTTGTGGTGCTGCTACTGCTTGCCAAAATATAGACCTCACGCCCCCAAGCAGTGCTCAGATTGTGATTGGTGGTGCTCGGAGCTTCCCCGGCAACGACGTTCGGATTCCCGTTTCCGTTCAAGGCATGAGCAACCTCGCAACCATTGCGGGTACGTTCTCCTTCAACGACCCATCGATAGCGAGCATCACGCACCTCTCTGCCGGAATCATCGAACCGCAGTACAACAGCGACAACAGCAGCTTCTCCTTCGTAGCAAACGGTACGGAAGGAATTGCGCTGGATGGCGAAACCAATTTGTTGTTCTACATCCACCTTCAACTGGGGAACAACCCCGGAATAACAGACCTCAACCTGATCAGCCAGCCGATTCAACTCGAAGTAAGTGCTGTTCATGACGGAACGCCAATGCTCATTCCCGTTACCTACCTGCCGGGCTTAATCGAAGTTTCCAGCAGCTTGGTGGGCAACATCAGCTCTCGGGCAATGACTATGGACGGCAACGAAGTGGAAGGTACCTCCTTCCTGCTCTCTGAACCAGACGGAAGCTTTACTATCGACCTTCCGGTAGACGAAAACGGCATCGCAAGCACGCTTGCAGGCCTATCCATGGGCCGTATGTACTACATCGAGCCTGTAAAAAGAACGGACTACGCCAACGGCCTGTCCAGCTTCGAGATATTCCTGACCCAGCGCTACCTGATGGGCTTCGATGTGCCACAGATCACCGACCCAATGCAAGTTGTTGCGATGGACATGAACTGCAGCCAGAGTGTTTCTACCATCGACTTATTCGTGATGCAGAACCTATTGCTGAACGACGGCCTGACCGAAGTCATGGACTGCAACAGTTGGACCTTTGTACCCAACAGCCATGTTTTTGCTGACGACTGGAATACGAGCGGTGTTTTCCCTACTCCTCGTCGGGCTCAAGTAATGCTGGAAAGCGATACGATGGTGGCATTTACAGCCATCAAGACGGGCGACATCCTCAACGATGCAGACCCTGGGCGTAGCCAAGGCAGCCTGCCAATGAACGTAGAGTTGCCCGAGCAATTCGTTGCTGGTCGTATCTACAACCTGACCCTCAGCTTAGCAGAAGCGCAAGACCTGGTTTCCTTCCAGAGCGAATTCAAAGTAGCCAATGGGCTGGAGATCATTAATGTCCGTACCGGAGAGCTTTCCGACCTAGAAGTTGGAGATCACCTAAGCAGCCGTGGTTTGGTTCGTACCAGCTGGTTTAGCCAGACGGGCGAGACGCGGGCGCTGAACGCAGGTGCAGAAATGGTTAAGTTAGCCGTGCGCGCCACCGAAACCCGGAGCTCTGCGCCCGGAGACATCATCGTGAACAATGCCGCAGGCTTCATCTCCGAAGCCCATGACGCAGACCTCCGCCGCTTCGTACCAACCATCAACAGCGTATTGAACACAGAAGGCATCTCCGCTTTCCGCCTAGTTGGCGCGGCACCTAACCCTGCCAACGACTACGTAGAAGTTCGGTTTGAACTTCCCCTGGCTGGCAACACGGAGCTTACCTTATTCGACGCGCTCGGCCGTGTAGTTATACGCCGCCAGCAGATGCTGGATGGTGGAGCTCAACACTTCCGCCTAGACACTCGGGCCTTGGCCGCCGGTGCTTACCACTTCCAGTTAGTTGCCGCAGGAGAGGCCGCTACGGGCAAGATCGTTGTTCGGCGGTAATCCTTTCCTAAGCGCGAAGTGCAGTAAAGCTAATTTTCACTGCGAACGTTTAGACCGATAAACATGAGTCATCCCTTATTTTTGATTAGGATGACCATGTTTTGCAGTATTTGACAAGGTTTTTAGCGATCAGCGGACAGCATTCAGGCAAAAAAGTTCTGAATGCTGCCCGCTGATCGCTTTTTTATGCCAGCTACATCGGAGACGGAGAAGAAAACGCTAGAGATACCGTCCAAACTCCGGGATGACTCATGTTTTTCGTAGGTCGACCTCACACTTGATCGTAACGTGTTTAGTTAAGCGGACCTAACAACTCTCCAAAACCTGCCGGGCAATACCGTCCGGAGCAGGTGCATCGGCGAAAACCTGTGCGATAATCGTAGCCTTACGTCGCTCTCCATAATGTTGATAAGCCTTATCGTAATAAACGAGTGCTATTCTGGCAGCAGCGGCATAATCGTTTGCTTCCAGTGCTTCCAGCGCGGCTTTTAGATGTTGCCCGCCAAGGCGCTTACGAATACGCTCAAAACTTTGCCCCAGGTCTTCTTTTGGATAGGCTCCGTAGAGTTCTACCAGCCGATCAACTCGCCAGTCGAGGGGTTGGCCCAACACTACCACCGGAGCAGCTGTCAGGCGATTATAGAACTTGTCAGATAGACATACGCGACCGATGAGGCGGCTTTCATCTTCCAGCCAAACGGCACTCCCTTCTGGTATCGCCCGGAAAGCGGCGAAGAGTTGATTCTCAAATTCTTCAGAACTCGGCTGAGGTAATTCTCCGATAGCCCCAAAGGCGGAGCCTTTGTGGTTGGCTAGTCCTTCCAGATCAATGACATTGGCCCCTAGCTGACGCATGGCCAGCAAGACGGGCGTTTTGCCAGAGCCCGTAGGCCCGCTCAGGACGCGTAATTGATGACGGTCTTCCGCCAGGTAGTAGCGGATGTAGTGTCGGGCAGCCTTGTATCCACCAGCCAATTTCACTACTTCCATTCCAGCACGTTCCAAGAGCCAGGCGACACTACCGCTACGCTGGCCACCGCGCCAGCAATGGACGACCACCCGATTATTCGGCGCTAACTCACGAGCCAGTTCTACTAACTTTCGCATCTTCCCCCCTGCAATATCCAGCCCTTCAAGCAAAGCAGCATCCGGAGATTCCTGCTTATACAGTGTACCAACCTTTGCCCGCTCTTCATCAGAAAACAAGGGCAAGGACTGTGCTGTGGGTAGTTTGCCAATAGCAAACTCTCCGGGGGAGCGCACGTCCAGCAATACATGGCTACGCCACGTTGGATCAGTAAAAAAATCTTCCGGAGTGATGGCTTGCATGTAGGGGCGAAGTTACGTCGAAGCGCGGGGACTGTTTTTGCTTACTCGGGAGACCGTAAAAAAACAAAGCCAGGCCTCCTAATAAGAAAACGAGCCCCAGAACAATTATTCAGGAGCCCGCTTTCATCTATTTCTAACAGCCTTTACTACAGGCTCTGCACTTTTGGTTCCTTATGGATCACATAAGTCTCTGCCAGCTGATCGTGAACAGCTTGCCGCTTTTTATTTCCAAGCATGAACAGAGCAGAAAACAGGGGGATCCAACCTACCAACCCTTGTAGCCATCGCATGGGCGTACTCATGTTCTCCGCCTGCCATTCGGCCACAATCATCGAGTAATCCATCATGCCATCATTATCAGCTACACCCGGAATTTGGGAAGTAATTTGAGCAAAATAGAGCGTGGCCAATAAGGCAAGCCCCCATGGCACGTAACGAGTGAATGCTTCGCCATAGCTTAGGTTGCCGAGGTCTTTACCAACGACCTTTAACTTCAGGATCATCTTGCCCGGAGTTGCTCCAAACGCTGCTTCCATAATCGGTTTATAAACAGAGGCTAGAACGGCAATGATGGCGTAGTAAGTGAAATTCGGAGCCTTAATCTGGAAGTAGCCAGCTCCAAAGATGAGTGGAGAGAAAATCAAAAAGTCCAACACAGCTGCTCCCAGTCGAGGTCCGAAGTTAGCGAAGCGAGTTTCCTGGTTCATCAGGCCAGAGTCTCCATCAAGTGTATTTGTATCCATAAGTGTGTGAATGTGTGTTTAGTTTAGGCTCCCAATATAAGACGCAAAAGCAGCTACACAAGAGAATAGCGATGAACGGCGGAGGGAACTCGACGAAAGAAGAAGGAAAGAGTAGGTTGGAGCACGGGGCAGCACTTCTCCGTAAATAAGGTTTAGGATAAAAGTATATACTATCGCAACGAATGTTACCTTCGCGCCGCAATCGGTAAACTGTTCCCTTAGTGGAGCAGTTTTTAAAAGGGAATCCAGTGAAAATCCGGAGCTATCCCCGTAGCTGTAAGCCCGTGTGGGCGACGTCATTTAGACCACTGAATCGGAAGATTTGGGAAGGCGACGTCGCTTTTGGGTGAGCCAGAAGACCTGCCGCTGTACATAGTTCTTCGCTTTTCGGTGAGAAAGAGGGAGGTTGGAGGCTTGGTTCGTTAGTTCGTTGGTCTGTTGGAATTTTGGCGTTTGCCAAACTAACAGGCCTCAGGGCGCGGACGCAGGTGCAAAATGGGTTGCAGAAGCAAGGTAAAAGGGCATCGCTCTTTCGCCAAAACGGCTGCAGTATCCCTGCCAATCGCTGCTCTTTTCTACCGGTTCATTAACCGTTTTTATGCAGCATTTTTCTCTATTTAGCCTCTTCTTTCTCCTTCTATCCATCCCGGCTCTCGCCCAGTCTCCGTCGCTGACGACCACGGCGGATGAGGTGGTGGTTACTGGCAGTCGATTCTCCCGGTCTCTGGCCAATAGCCCGCAGCGGGTGACCATAATTGACTCGACTGCAATTGCTCAATCGGCGGATTTGGCCCAGCTGCTCTCAGAGCAAGCGGGCATCGTCATTAACGGTGCGTACAGCAACCCCGGCAAAGACAAATCTCTATTCCTGCGTAATGGGGCCAACCAGTTTACGCTGATCCTGATCGACGGGCAGCCGCTCCTGGACCCTTCTTCCCTGGGCGGAGCGGTGGACCTGCGCTTACTCTCCCTGGCGGGCATTGAGCGAATTGAAATCCTTAGGGGCGCCAGATCTTTACTCTACGGCTCCGACGCAGTGGCCGGAGTCATTAACCTGATCACGAAGAAAAACACTGCTTCCGATCCCTTCACCCTGCACCTGCGCGCCGCCGCCCAAACGCTCAACACCTTTGAGGGAAGCGCTACCCTCTCCGGCAGCACTGAAAAACTGGACTATCAGCTCGGCTACGAGCACTATCAAACGGACGGCCTAAGCGAAGCCCTCGAACCAGAAAACAGCCCCCTACCCTTCAGCAAGGACGGCGCCCAGCGCCAAACCCTGACCGCTAGCCTCACTTATCGCCCCAACGAATACCTGACCCTCCGCCCTAGCCTTCGCCTGGCTTCTTTTGATGGCGACTACGATGGCGGTAGTTTCCAGGACGCCGATAACACCTACACCAACGAGCTACTCGCCCCCGGGCTTTCTGCTGATTATACGCGCGGAGACAATAGCCTCGGTGCCCGTTTCAACTACGCCCAAACTGACCGAAAATTCAATAGTGCCTTCGGCACTTTTACCGGACTCGGCCGTGCCGCCCAGGCAGAGATCTTTGGCGTCCACCGTTTCACAGACCGAGCTACTCTTACCGCTGGCGTTCAGCTGCGAGACGAGGCCCTTGGCCGCGAAGACGAGCAGCCCGACACGCTCTCCACCACCACCATCAGCCCCTACCTCTTACTGAACTTGACGATCGCCGAAGACCTGCTACTGGAAGCTGGCTACCGCTACAACAACCATTCTGAATTCGGTGGGCAAAGCAATTTCTCGTTAGCCTTTGGCGTCAACAGCACGGACCATTGGAGCAGCCGCCTTAACCTGGCTTCTGCCTTCCAGAGCCCAACCCTCGACCAGCTCGCGGGGCCTTTTGGCGCTAACCCGAACCTAGCCCCACAGGTTGCCACTTCCGTAGAACTGAGCACTCAGCTAGCGGACCCGAAAGGAACCTACCGCATCAATCTCTCCGCCTTCCAGCGGGAGATTAAGGACGTGATCACCTTCGACTTTGCTGCCGGTTACCAGAACCAAAATGAACTACGCGACCGGGGTATCGAGCTCGAAGGTTTCTACCAAATTAGCCCGCGATTTACCGCTAATGGTTCTCTGAGTCTGGTTAAAGGTCAACTGACCAGTCCCGACGGAAACGGGGGAACGACGGAGACCGAAGACTTTCCCCGTCGCCCGCAAACCAGCGGCCACCTGGGGCTCACCTTCCGGGCGAAGAAGCCCTTCATGGCGAGGCTCTCCGCCCACTACACCGGCCAGCGGCCGGATGTGTTCTTCGACGAAAACTTCAGTCGCATCGATACGGAACTTGATCCCTATTTGCTCGTCAATCTTTATGCCGAATACCAGTTGTTACAAGATCGCCAGCTGACACTCTTTGCCGACGTGCGCAACCTGACGGGCACCGAATTCACGGAAGTAACGGGCTTCAGCACGTTGGGTAGAATGATCCGGGGAGGAGTGAGGTTGAGGTTGTAGGAGCTAAAAAACCTCTCCCCCGGCCCCACTCCGAAGGAGAGGGGTGACCCTTCGCTAAACACCTATATTCAGAGAAAAGCAGTCGAAGTAGCAGAATTGTTCTGTGTACTAATTTGTAAAAATTGGTGGCTGAAAGCTACGCAGTAGCCCTCCGTGCACCTCCGTGCCACCTCTGAAAACCTCCGTGGTAAATCTTTAGCTGCGCAGCAGCCCTCCAACATCTACAGCCTTACTTTTACACCCCAAACCTCCATATGAAAACCCTCATCCTCTTCGACATCGACGGCACGCTCCTCTTCTCCAACAAAGTAGATAGTCGCTGTTTTGCCAGCAGCTACGAAGTCATTTTCGGGCGAGCGTTCCCGACCATCGACTGGACGAAGTTCCCTGAGGTAACCGATCACGTTATTTTCCGGACGGCTTTCTACGATCATTTTGACCGATACCCTTCGGCGGAAGAGCGAGAAACCTTTGAAGAGCATTATTTGGCGGCGCTGACGCAGGTGCGGGGGGAGAACCCTTCGGAGTTCAGGGAAGTACCTGGCGCCGCCGCCCTCTGGCGGCAACTAGAAGCAGATGATCGCTACCTGACGGGAGTTGCCACGGGTGGTTGGCAGCGGCCAGCCGCGCTCAAACTGGCGCACGTCGGCATCCCTCCGGAACCGCCCTTCGCCGGCTACGCCAATGATAAGTTCAGCCGTCGGGATATTCTGCAGGAAGCCATTGATCTTGCCCGGAGCCAGCATGAGGTTGGTCACATCGTTTATGTCGGCGATGCCATTTGGGACGTTACCACTACGCAGGCGATGGGGCTTCCCTTAATCGGGGTCCGGCATAAGGGCGACCACCACAAGCTGGTGTCCCTTGGCGTGAAGACCGTTATCTCGGATTATCTGGATGTGGAAGGTTTTGTAGCAGCGGCTTCAGCCGCTCGCTAGCAAGCGCAGCGCTAAAAACATTAATCTCATCCTTGTCACAACAGAGATTCATTGCAATAATCACGGCGCACAAGAAAACAACCTTTTGTCATGTCTCGAACAGG
>CALIGP010000308.1 GCA_938021455.1 uncultured Lewinella sp.
TTTCAGCAGCTGTCTTCTCAAATCGCAATACATCTTAAAGGGCCATGTAACGGACCGCAACGGCGAAGACCTCATCGGAGCTTCCGTTTGGATAGTAGGAACTGAGCTAGGAACGATTGCTGACATAAATGGTCGCTTTCAACTGTCGCTTGATACAACATCAGTGGCGGTTCAATTTATGTATACTGGTTTTGTCAACCAAGAGCTAATCTTGAAAACCGGTAGTGACGGGACCTATCCTTTTGCGGAGGTCAAACTGAAAGAATCTGCTACGGTTTGTTACTTGGATTTGATGGAATTGGACATTGGTATGAGTTATGGATTAGCCAATAAAACCTGGATGGGAGGCTTTGAGATTCGACCAGTAAGACTCCGTGAAGGGACCGTTTTCCTAAGCGGGCGGTGGGGATACGGTGCTTTAGAACAATCATTTCAAGAATACGGGATAGGTGTCTTACACCCTTTTTCCTTTCACCCTAATTATTTCGACGTTAAGCTGAAACATCACAGATTGTCGGATGGAGAGCTATCAGATAACAGGAGTACTGTTTTTGAAATGAATTGGCGAAACCACTATCTGTTTAGCAGTCGAATTTTGTTGATGCTTGGAATAGGAATAACCAATAGTCTCGAGGAGCCGAATGATCAAAAGCTGGCCTACTCCATAGGTGTTAAGTACTTTGATCGATGGAGCCGTGTCAATTTGACGGGTAAATTCCAATCTTTTAAGAGTTACAACCGCTATACTTTATCGTTAGAGCGTGATCTTGGGATCAGCCTTTTTCCCTCCGTCAAGTATCAGCAATTTGGAGCGTTTCGAGAATTCAGTGTGGGGCTTAAATATAGTTTCGAGTATTATAAAATATTCAAGCGGTACAGGATGTATTGAGTAGTGACTAACCTTAATTTCGATTAGCCAGCGTGGCCGCTAAGACCTCCTTGGCTTCCCTCGTTTTTTTCTCCCCAAGCGTAGTTTCCAACGTAGCCATTAAGGATGATAGCTGCTTGTTCGTCACTCCTATATTCATCGCGATGCCGAGGTGGCCGCGCAGCATAGGTTCTACGCCCCCAAGAGCAACCAAGGCGCTGATGGTGGTGATCTCCCGATCCTGATAACTGAGCACGTCGCGCTCGAAGAGGTCGGCGAAGAGATGCTCTTTGAGGAAAACGTCAATAGCGGGGGCGAAGTCACCGTAGTCTGATCGTCCTTCGAGTTTACGGCCAACCAGTTCTTCTAGAATGGCTTTGCCGCGGGTATACTTTGCTCCTTCATCGTTCACGGCACCTGCGGACCCCGCTGAGCCTGCCGAAGTGTCCGCGCCCATAATATCCTTAATGCCTTTTGCTTTGCGCTCCTCGACGGTGCCCATCAATGTCTTGATGCCCTGTATACTGCGCGGAAAACCGGTGTATGCATAAAGATGAATAAGGACTTCCCGACACTCACTGACCGTCAGGCCTGCGTCTAAGGCAGCGCTTAGAGCGGGGCGTAGCGCACCTAACTCACCCATGGTGTTAAGGGCGGAAATTTTTGCGATATGGTGGTAGCGAATGGACACTTTCGTGGCCGCATGCTGTTGTTCATTTTCGATCAGGATACCCGCACGATACTGTTCTTCGGTTACCGTTTCGCCCCAGATCACCCGGCCATCAGGATGCTCTTTGGTCAGAGCCAGCTGCACGAACCAGTGGCTGTTCGCTGCGCCATGCCAGTGTTTTACGTTGGGCGGGCATTGGACTTTGTCTCCCTTGCGGAGCACCTGAATCGCTTCCCCTTCTTGCTGGTAATACCCCACACCGTCTAAAATAAGCAGCGTCTGACCAGCAGAATGGTGGTGCCAGTTGCTGCGCGATTTGGGCGGGAAAGTGACGTTCCCGATGGGGACTGCTTGATCTTCATCTTCGATAGTGAGCATTCGCTCTACCCACACGTGGCCTGTGAAGTTAGGGCTTTCTATCGGGCGACCTGGACCGAAAATTACGTTGAGACTGTCGGGGATTTTCGGGGTATTTTCTCCTGGATTTTGCGCAGCCGCAGGTGCAAGGTGGAGGAGAAGTAACAGCAAGGAAAGTAAGCGCACGATGATAATTTGTTGGTGGAGAAGATGAGAATATAGCTTCAAATAATACTATGCCGTTATCGGTCTATTATAAATTAACTGACCTGAATTACGGAGATTGCTACCTCAATTACGGATAGCTACGCTAATTGTCTTTGTTCCGGGCCGGCCAGCAGTTACATTTAAAGGAAAGATATGTCTGAGATGAACGAAGTACTAACCTTCGATACGGTTAAGCAATACTGTGCTTTCAACAACCAGATCAACCAGCACCCGCTAGTGAGTATGGTTGATCTGTCACTTGCCAGACCCCGCAGATTACATCGGATGCGGTTCAACTTTTTCATCGTTTTCCTCAAGGAGATCAAGTGCGGGGACCTTCGGTACGGATGCGATACTTACGACTACGATGAAGGTAGCCTGATTTTTGTTGGCCCTGGTCAGGTCGTCGGCTCAAATGAGGATCAAGTTTACCGCCCGAAAGGACGTGCGCTGGTGGTTCATCCGGATTTTTTACTCGGTTCCTCCTTGGCCAACCGGATGAAGGAGTACAACTTTTTTTCTTATGAACTCAGTGAAGCACTGCACCTCTCCGTGAAGGAAAGGGATTTAATCCAAGATATTTTTAATAAGGTCGACGGGGAGCTTAATCAACTCATCGATAAGCATACAAAACGACTGCTGATCTCAAATATCGAACTGTTCTTGAATTACTGTATCCGATTTTATGACCGGCAGTTCATTACCCGCAAGACCATCAACCTGGGCGTTGTTAGCAAGTTTGAGGGGTTGCTGAATGACTACTTCCGAAGCGGACAAGTAAAGGCCTCTGGCCTTCCGTCGGTAGCTTATTTTGCCGGGCAGCTCCATCTGTCAGCCAACTACTTTGGGGACTTGATCAAAAAGGAAACCGGAAAATCTCCGCAGGATCATCTGCAACTCAGACTGATCGCAGAGGCTAAGGAAGAACTACTTTATTCGCAAAAAAGTATTTCCGAAGTGGCCTACAACCTGGGCTATAAGCACCCGCAGCATTTCACGCGTTTATTTAAGAAGGTAATGGGCGTTACGCCAGGGGAGTTCCGAGCGGCTGGTTAGCCTGACCTGAGTCGGCTTGGTGATGGGGTAATAGGACGCAACTACCTGCGACATCCGTAGTTCGGGTAGGTAAATCCGTACTTCGGGTTAACTAATGCTATGGATAGCGGCTTATATTTATCATCCAACAACGAACCAAACTATTTCTCATGGCTGCATTCAAGTTTCAGGTTAACGGAAAATCCAGACAAGTAGATGTTGACCCTGATACGCCCCTGCTCTGGGTGTTGCGCGATGAACTCGAACTGATGGGCACCAAATACGGATGTGGTATCGGTTCTTGTGGAGCGTGCACCATACATATTGACGGCACCGCCATGCGGTCCTGTCAGTTCCCCGTGTCCCGGGTGAAAGACCAGAAGGTGACGACCATCGAGGGTCTGTCAGCAAATGCTGATCATCCCGTACAACAAGCCTGGCTGGCGCACGATGTGCCTCAGTGTGGTTACTGTCAGGCCGGCCAGATAATGAGTGCTGCAGCACTTTTGACCAACTTCCCGGTACCGAATGACGCAGAGATTGATGCGGCAATGAGTGGTAATATTTGCCGTTGTGGTACCTATACCCGTATTAAGGCTGCCATTAAAAGTGTTAACGCAGCAGGCTGAAAATCGCCTCTTTCAACTTCAACATAAACAAGCATCATGGCATCCCTGGAAATCTCTCATGGCCGGCGTTCCTTTCTGAAGAAATCCGCTCTTGCTGGTGGCGGTCTGGTATTGGGCTTTAACTGGCTCACCTCCTGTACGCCAGAAACGACCGAAGCGGAAGTAGTGGCTATGCCCGACGAGTGGTTCGAGATCAACGCCTACCTGAAAATCGGGGATAACGGCATGGTAACGATCTATACCCCTAATCCGGAGTTTGGCCAGAATGTGATGACCTCGATGCCGATGATCGTCGCAGAAGAACTCGACGCTGATTGGAAGGACGTAGTCTCCGAAATGGCCCCCTTTAACGCAGAGCGCTATGGCTTCCAATTTACCGGCGGTAGCCGGGGGATAAACTCCCGCTGGGATGGCCTCCGGATGGCTGGGGCAACTGCGCGGCACATGCTTGTTGCGGCTGCTGCGGCGGCCTGGGAGGTTCCGGCTGCGGAGATTACTACCCGCAAAGGTCAGTTGCTTCACTCCGCTAGCGACCGCTCCGCTGGATATGGTGAAATGGCCGCTGTAGCGGCAGAGCTTCCCGTTCCCCAAAAGGTGGAGTTAAAAGCAGCCAGCGATTTTTCTATCATTGGTCAGTCTAAGAAAAATGTTGATGGTAAAAAGATCGTAAGCGGGCAGCCGCTATTCGGTTCTGACTACCAAAAAGAGGGGATGCTCATTGCCATGGTAGAGCACCCACCGGCTTTTGGAATGAAGTTTAAAGCCATTCGCAACCTAGACGAAGTGAAGGCGATGCCGGGCATTACGGACGTATTCTCCATCAAGACCTACAAAGATGGCTATGAGCGTGGGGGCTTCGAT
>CALIGP010000309.1 GCA_938021455.1 uncultured Lewinella sp.
GACATTATCCTCGACACAGAAGGGGCCAACGGGATCAATCTCAAAAGAAATAGCCGGACAAGACTGGGCGATACAGGTAATGGTGTCAGAAGTGACGGGAGCACAAGCCCCGGTAGCCGTAGCCGTTACGGCAATCGTGACGGCGTCGTCAGCATTCAGGCCCCGAACGATGAAGCCCGTAGTGGTTCGCTCGACTACAGCTGCTACCGGTAGGTCGATTTGATCAACCGTATAGTTGTCACCAACATCGGCCCAGGCAAAGGCGACATAATCAAGGCCGGTCCCGGCACAAGCGAGGGAAAGCGGGGCAATGGGCGTATCCACAAATACGCTGTCCCGTAAAGTATCCATTTCACAGAACGGGCCGGTAATCACTAACTCGGCAATCTGCCCACCAAGGCCAGAGAAGTTTACCTCCAGCGGTCCTGGTCCTGACAAACTACCGCTGACGAGGCTAGCGTCAGTAGGAAGTATCCACTCAAAGTCAGCATTAGCTAAATTCGTTCCGCTTAAATTTATCGTGGTCGTCTCCCCCTGACAAAGATCAGTTGCGGCAATGTCGATCATACCGGAAGGTGGATCAACGACGACTAGTTGGAAAGTCGCCGGATAAGTACAGGCACCTTCGGTGTACACTACCGTAATTTCGTGTTCTCCAACACCCGCTGCTGCCGGATCAAACTGGCTGCCGTTGGCCATCACACCGGGGCCAGACCACTCTACCGTTCCGGTAGTAGGTACATCTACGGTTAGATCAACCAGCATTTCGGAACCATCAGAACAGAAGGTATCCACTGGGGTGGTAATTTGAGGAACGATGTTGGGGCAAGACTGGGCAATACAAGTAATGGTATCGGAGATGACCGGGGCGCAAACGCCACTAGCAATGGCCGTAACGGCGATGGTGACGGCATCGCCAGCAGCCAGGCCGCGAACGATGAAGCCCGTAGTGGTTTGTTCCACTACGCCTGCTGCCGGGATCGCGATTTGATCAACCAGGTAGCTATCCCCTACATCCGTCCAGCTAAAAGCGACAGAATCAAGGCCGGTTCCCGCACAAACCAGAACAGGTGGGGAGATTGGCGTATCCACGAAAACACTGTCTCTTAAGGTGTCCATTGCACAAAACGGACCGGTAATCACCAGTTCCGCAAACTGTCCTCCTAAGCCAGAGAAGCTTACCTCCAGCGGGCCCGGCCCAGCCAGGCTACCACTGATGAGAGAAGCACCGGCAGGAAGGATCCATTCAAAGTTGGCATTCGCCAGATTCGTTCCGTTTAGACTAATGGTGGTGGTTTCGCCCTGACAAAGATCCGTTGCGTCAATATCGATCATACCAGAAGGTGGATCGACGACGACTAGTTGGAAAGTTCCAGGGTAGGTACAGGCACCTTCCGTGTATACTACCGTTATTTGGTGTTCTCCAACACCAGCGGCTACCGGATCAAACTGACTGCCATTAGCCATCACACCGGGCCCAGACCATTCTACCGTTCCGGCGGCGGGAACATTTACGGTTAGGTCAACCAGCATTGCAGAACCATCCGAACAGAAGGTATCCACGGGAGTGGTGATTTGTGGGACAATGTTGGGGCAAGACTGCGCGACACACGTGATGGTATCGGAGATCGCTGGAGTACAGCCTCCGCCAGTAGTGGCCGTGACGGCGATGGTGACGGCATCGCCGGCCGTCAGGCCGCGAACGATAAAGCCCGTAGCGGTTTGTTCCGTCACGCCCGTCCCAGGAACCGTGATTTGATCAACCGTATAGCTCCCTCCAACGTCAGACCAGGAGAAGGCCACCGAGTCAATACCCGTCTCCGCACAAGTAAGCGTCGGGGCCGTCGGTGGCTGAACCAGCGTAAAGGGTAAAGTGAAGTTTCGTGAACAAGAATTGTTCCCGCTCGTAGTGGCGGTAACCATTATCTGGTAGGTCCGATATTCTGAAAAAGAAATCTCAAAAATCCGATTAGGAGCGTCCTCCAACGTAATAAAGCTACCCGAAGCCCCATCCACGCTAACGGTGTAAATGGCGTTAGGGTCATAATCATTTACCAGGCTGAAACGGACATTAGCCTGAGCCGAACAGATGCTTGATATTGGCGTACTGATTTCCGGGTTTGCCGGCGTTACGACGGGAATATTGAAGGTCGTATCGAAGGGACAGCTTCCGTTGGGCAATGTGAACCGTGCCATCACGGTATATACACCCGTTGAGGTGGAGCCAGGCAGAGCAGGCAAGTTGACGGTCGTGATCCCTCCGGGGCCATTGGGCTGGTTCGTGAGGCCGAGGTCCGTACTATTGAGCGTAACTATTCCCGTTTCTGCCGTATTAATGGCGAGGTTAAACGCCTGCCCATCACTGGTCAGACAAACCGGCTGCACGGGGGTAAAGACCCATCCGGGATTGGTACAGGCAGCCGTGGTAGAACAAGTCTGCGACGCCGCCATACCAATACACCTGGTACCATTACTACTACTTACGGGCACCACGCGAATCGTTACGTCTACTCCCGGGCTAAGCCCCGTAGCGGTATAGGAAAGATTTGTGTAGGTAGTGGAAATAGTTTGTTCAGCGCCCACGCCTTCCGTAAGGTACACTTCAAAAGCATCTTGCCCGACATCATCCCAGGAGAAGGTGATTTCGGTAGCGGAGCCGGAAACACAGCCGTTGAAGTTCACTCTAGTGGGAGGAGAAAGAATGGTTACGTCCGCAAAGTCAGGGGAAGCCGCTACACATCCATTATCATCCGTAACGACAACGAAAAGGTCTTCCGTAGTAGGGGAAGTATTATCGATCGTAAGCGTTACTCCGGTCTCGACATTATCGGGTCCCCAAAGGTAATCGTAGGGGCCCGTCCCTCCACTAGCCGTAGCGGTTAGTTCTACGTTACCATCCGTACAAATTGTCGAGATGGCAGGACTAACAGACACTGTGGGCAGCGCAAATATGGTATAGGGTTCAGCCAACATTGAGCTACAGCCAGCGGGGTTGGACACCGTTACGTTCACGGTAAAATCGCCAGCTATAAACTCTGTAACCTCAAAGACAGGTCCGCTACCATTTCCGTTGTTCCAGTCAAAAGTCCAGTTCGCAGGATAAGCACTACCGTCTGCTCTTAAGGCAGTAAACTCAATTCGTTCACCAACACAACTCCCTCCAGTGGGGTTCAAGACTATCTGCCCGGAGGCTCCGCCAGAAGCGGACACAATGAAAGCCTGAGACAAGACCCTGCTGCATCCTTCCGGGTTAGTTACCGTAACATTCATAGTATAGTTGCCGGGCGTATTCTCCGTAAAAGAATAGGTCGATCCTGTACCATCTCCACTGTTCCAGTCGAAAGTCCAGCCAGCAGGAAAAGGGCTGCCATCCGTCATTTGGGCGGTGAACATCGTCGGCTCACCGGCACAAACGCCGCCGACGGGATTCAAGATTATATCGCCCGTAATTTGGGCCGACACATCGATGTTTATATTCAGCGTCTCACTGCAGCTTGCGTCAGATACCGTTACCGAATATACCTGAGTGCCCGGGGTGCCGCCTGCAGGAGTAGTAAGGGTGGAGGTGTTTCCTCCTACGGGATTCCCCGCGGGGTCCATCCAGGCAAAATTGGTTCCTCCTCCAGTTACCGACAGTTCGATGTTATCCCCAAAACAAACGGTGTTATCCACTGCATTTACCTGGGGCGCAAACGTCAGATATTCAACGGCAACGTCGACTGGAAGGCTAGGACAACCGTCTACATCAACGATGAGGGTATAGTCTCCTTCGTCGGCTGGGTCCAGGGTAAAGGCACTGGCTCCCGTAGCGGTGAAACCGTTTGGTCCAGTCCAGTTGTAGGTAGTAGTCGTACCCGTAGCCGTGGTGGAGCCGATAAGCTCGATGGGGCCGTCTCCGGGGCAAACATTGGAATGACTAGGAGTAGCATCCGGTTCAGCGGCGTTATCAATCTCAATGGTTACGGTGATCGTGTAAGTATAGGCCACAAACCCTAGATTGATGGCATTCGCTCCATCCCCACCATTACAGCCTGTATCAAAAACGGGCACGACATCGGCGCTGAAGTTTCCGCCAAAATCAAAATTGTGCGCGAGGGCAGTGTAAGTTTGATTGAAAGGAATGGTGCGGTTTGTAGAATTAGACTCATCAATAACATTGGCCGTCGGGCAACTACCCCCCGTACCGTCATAAGGACCACAGCCGTAATAAACATTGTAATAAGTATCCCCATGACTGCATCCTGCTGGTATATTCTGGGAGTAAACCAGATTGGATATATCTAATTCAACAGAAACAATGCTTTCACAGCCACTAAGACTGGTACCTAAATCAAAATCATGATGATAGCCCTGGCTATATGGCCCCCCAAATGCTTTTCTATCTCCTCCAATGATCGCGTCTGTCTCGTCTTGGGTTAACACTACTGTCCTTTGCGCATTCCCGGCAAGTGAAAAGAGCAGGCAAAAAAGGAGTGTAAAAAGGGGAGCAACAGATTTCAGCGGAAGCATTTGAGACAACTGCCCAGACGAAAAAGTAAAAGAAGAACGGGAGCATTGCACTCCGCAAAATCGGCCGCCTTGCTCAAGAAGCCTTATCGCCCGACTACTTGCCACGTTGTGTCCAATAAAGTTCATGTTCGACTTTTAAAAACAGGTAAATCAGCGTAAAACGATTTGTCAGTCACAAATCAAAACTCCTGCCTGACTCAACATTAGTTCCTGCTAATGGCTGGTTTGGTTGACAACCGAACCTATCAGTAGATACTGGCCGGATTAATGTAGTGCTCAAACTATTGCATCAACAAATGTAGTGCGGGTTTAGGTGAATAGAATAACAAGACAGCCATACAAAACCTATACAGCTCTGATTACCAAGGGTATGGTTAGAAAACAAGTGAGATCTTCAGCCTAATTGCTGACAAACACTGATAAAAACCCACGTTTTCGCTGAAAAACAAGTGGTTATCGTATCGAATCCGCTTGGGAAGCCGATACAAAATAAGTTGGTGAAAATCCATTCTGTAGCGGCCTGTATGGGTAGTGTAGTGGCAACTTAACTCTTCTTATCATGGATTAAAGCTGGGCTAATTACAGATAGCGATCATAAATGCTTGCTTAGACTATAAATTAAAAAGCCCCACCATTCCAAATTAGGAATAGCGGGGCTTTTCAATTTACGGGGGGCACAATCACCTACCGAACCACCACCATCTTCTTAGTGGCAACGAAGTCACCAGCAGTCAGTGTGTAAGTAAGTACTCCGGCAGCGCCGAGGTCCTTTGAAGTAAGATCAACCCGGTTCATTCCGGCAACAGCTTCCAGCTCACGGACCATTACTACCCGACCAGCAGCGTCCTGAATGCTAAGGGTAGCGCGGCCAGCGGTTGCCAGTTCGAAGCGGATCGTTGTAGCATCAACAACGGGGTTTGGCGTATTTTGCAGCAGGGCGCTCACCGCAGGTGCAAGGGAAGAACCGTTGAAAGCAAGGCCAAGACCCGTGCTCTCACCGTTCAAATTTACCCCTTCGGTCAGTACTACTGCGTCCGTTAGGCTTACCAGCTCGCTGAGCAGGCCAGCTTCCGTAGCGCGTACTTCCAGCGTCAGGCTGGCAGCATCACGGAGGAGAACACCGATCATACCTTCACCAGACTGGTCAAGGTTAAGACCACCTTCACCTTCGTAGGCAACG
>CALIGP010000310.1 GCA_938021455.1 uncultured Lewinella sp.
CCTCTGTGCAACCTCCATGAGCCTCTGTGGTTAATCCCCTAATGCTTCACCTCAAACCACCACCAACCCATATCCCCGCACCAAGTCCATTTCCTCGCTGTACCAGAAGTCTTCGAAGTCAGAAAACACCGCCTCATATCCAGCGCGTAGTTCCGAAAGCGTCATCAGACTTTGCTCTCGGTCTCCGATCCGTTCCAAGGTATTGACCAGCCATGCCCCCCTACCCTCGTCCAACGTCAGAACATCGGTATCCCGCCGATCAAAAAGTCGGATTTCCAGCTGGTTCCCGCCAACTTTGGCCACCTCCGGTTCGCCGCCTAACCAGATCACGCGGGCGGATTTTCGGGCCAACCCATCGTCTTCATAATCCAGAGCCGTGGCGATGTAGTCGGGAGAAATCGTCGTGGTCGGGATCACAAAATCGAACCACTCACTGAGCGGATAATCAAAGCACATTCCGTGCATGTAATTGAAGAGAGACTTTTTCAGACCAAAGCTAAATCGGCTATGGTCGATGCCTGTGGAATCGGTAAACTGTACATCATTATTAGCAAACTCAATCGGTTGATAGTGCGGCACAATCCCGTAGGCTTCAGGATCAAGACCAACGGGGCTATGCGCCGTCAACGCAAACTGATGCCAGAAGCCGGATTGGATGGCACCGGCTTCAAAGAGCTGACGAACCATCTCCAGGCTATCCACCGTCTCCTGTACCGTCTGCGTCGGATAGCCATACATAAGGTAACTGTGAACCATGACACCAGCGTCGGTGAAGGCAGCCGTCACCCGGGCGACTTGCTCTACCGTCACTCCCTTCTTGATCAATTCCAACAGCCGATCACTAGCCACTTCCAGACCGCCAGAAACGGCAATACAACCACTTGCCTGAAGCAGGCGACAGAGGTCGGGCGTGAAGTTTTTTTCGAAGCGGATGTTCGTCCACCAAGTTAGCCGTAGTTTTCGGCGAATGATCTCCAGGGCCAGGTCTCGCATCAGGGCTGGAGGGGCGGCCTCGTCGACGAAGTGAAAGCCATTTTCACCGGTCTGGGCAATGAGTTCTTCCATCCGATCAACGAGCAAGGTCGCCTGCACGGGCTGATAATTACCGATATAATCAAGGCTTACATCGCAGAAAGTACACTTGCCCCAGTAGCAGCCGTGAGCCATGGTGAGTTTGTTCCAACGGCCGTCGCTCCAGAGGCTGTGCATCGGGTTAGCGATCTCGATAACGGAAATATACCGGTCTAGTGGCAGGCCGGAGTAGTCGGGCGTGCCGGTCTCGTGCATCCGGTAATCGCGGCGGAGGGAAAAATCGTTGTAGATAACCTCCCCGTTTTCGAGGTGGAAGGTTCGTTTGAGCAGAGGTTTAGTGGGCGCGGACGCAGGTGCGGGGGAAGTCTCTCGAAAGCAGTGTTCGTGCAGCAACTCAATCGGCAGCTCTCCGTCGTCCAGCGTGATGTAGTCGAAGAATTCGAAGACCCGCGCGTCCTTGACACTTCGCAACTCCGTGTTGGCAAAGCCGCCGCCCATGGCCGTTTTGACCCCGGGGTAGGTTTCCTTAAGCCACTTCGCGCAGCGGAAGGCCGAGTAGAGGTTACCGGGGAAGGGGACACTTAGGCAAGCTAAGGTAGTCTCGTAGTCTGGTAGTTTGGTAGGCTGCCGCGCGTTGGAGGTGTTGGAGGTACTGCCTTTAAAATGCGGAGCGTTTTCACTAGCCCCTCTCCGTTGAGCCGGAGGCGAAACTTGCCTGAGAGGGGTTGGGGAGAGGTTTCCTTCGCTCGGGGTGAGCTTCGCTGCTACCTTCGGCGGTGGGGAGAGGTTTCCTTCGCTCGGGATGAGCTTCGCTGCTGCCTTCGGCGGTAGGGAGAGGTTTCCTTCGCTCGGGGTGAGCTTCGCCTTCAGCACCTCTATGGTAACCTCATCCACAAAAGTCATCGGTCCCTGCAGCTTTTCGTACAGCTCATCAAACGAGTTAGCGCTGCGGCCAATTCGTTCTGCGTAGCGGCTGAAGCCAAAATCGGGATCTACGCATTCAACGATGAAGTCGGAGAGATCCTCGAGGTAGAGGGTGGCCAGGTGCTTGCCTTTGTCCTGATGGCCCATTGCGCCAAAAGCATAATCCAGTTCGCTGAGTTGATCAAAGCGGCTGGCCTGTGGCAGGAAGTTCTCGCTGGCAATCTGCCGGGCAAGCGTTGGTTGCTTTCCCTGTAAGAAAGCGATGACGGTCTCTACCGTTGCCAGATACTCTTCGCGCAGGGCGAAGATTCGTTTGGCATTGCTAGTTGCATCCCCTCCTTGCACCTGCGGCCGCGCCCGCTCAAATATCTCCGCCAGGCGATGCTGCGTAAACAGCTCCAGAATCACCTCGATGCCCAAGTCCATCTGCTCCGCAGGAATTCCCTTTGTGTTCAGAAACCCCTTCAGGTAAGCCGTCGCCGGGTAGGGCGTATTCAGCTGGGTGAAGGGGGGCGTTATGAGGAGGATGTGGGGCACGGGGCGAAGGTACGGAATGGAGGCCTTCTACATCTTTCAGCGCTATGTTAGCCACAAAAGAGGGTATAAAAAAGCCGGCCTCTTATTGAGACCGGCAAGTAATGTGTGTTCCAATATAATTATATAGCTTATGAAAAATAAAAAGTAAATGCAAACCCTAAATCGTTTTACCCTAGCGTAAAGTCCTTTGCTCATATGAATACATATATCAAATCAAAGACAACAATATTTTTTTGATAACATGGTCAACAGGAGACCCTTTTCAATGGCTTTCCCGAATAAAAATCCATCTATCAATCTGGCGCTATACTCCCTACCACCTATTTTCTGAGTTAAAAATAATAGACCAACTCTTTCATTTAATCGCTAACATTTTAGATTAATGGCATAAATCAATCGAGTTCAATAAAAGCGCTTCATTAAACGAGTAATAGCAAGGCGTTTGGGTTATGGTCCAATAATCTTATGTAAGTTCAGCAGCATCACTTTGTGGAAAGTAGCTAACAAATCATAAAACGCTTATCCTGCTAAAAAAATATGATTAAAAACACTTTATGGGGGTTAAATTTAGACTAAAGAATCTATTAAAAAGCGCCAAAAGTGGTGAAGTCAACTTTTTCAGGTGTGAACCACAGTTTTACCTCTTCAAACATCTTAGTAAGATGTACACTTTTCTGACTACATTCAATTTCATAAAAAACAGGAGTATCGAATACAGGTGCAAAACAAACTGGCCCAACTAGTCTTCGGGGTTCGGATATCAGTACTAGGTTATTGTAATTTCGTATTTCCTGTATCAAAATATTCTTGTTAGCTTTGATAAACTAAGAACAATACACCTTTTTACAGACGACTTCCTACTTCAGTTCGTCAATCGATCATACCATCTCATTGAAAGTTCTCGATTACGGTCATCCCAATTTGATCAATAAAATTTGGATGAACGGTTCAATACTGTTTTTACTTTTACTGTCCCCGATCTTTCTCGTGGGCCAGGCACAGCCGTACGAGATAAAACTTATTTCCTTTGAGAACGGCCTTCCTAATCGCTGGGTTACCTGCGTGGCTCAGGATTCTACCGGACTGATGTGGATCGGCATGGCCACGGGCTTGGCCACTTATAACGGACAAGAATTCGTGTTAGCAATGGATCGAGAAGGCTTACCATTCTCCAGGTTCATAACCAACCTTCAATTGACAAAAGATAACCAGTTTCGCATTTTCACCGATGACGGAACTTCCTTCGTTTTTTCTCCCTACACCCGTGATTCTCGAGGCTACAATTTTCGACAGGAGCGTTTTCCGAATCGCCTTAAAAGGGTTCTCCCACCCGCTTTGACCTCGTCTCTATTTTTTAAAGACCCTACCGGCCAGGTATTCGGCCCGGACCTTGTCACCAGAATCGACTCAATAGATCGATATAATCAAACCTATCAACCAACTCCCTGGGGCACCATCCTACTTACCTCCAATGAATGGCGGGCAACCGAATATGATACTAGTGGCACCGCTATTCGACGGATTGATTTACCTCCAAGTAAAGCCGCCTTCCCGCGACCAAACTTTTTAATGGAAGAAGCAGAACAGTACAGCTACAGTTTTCAAATTCCACCGGAGATGAACCGCTTCGAAGATCTACTCTGGTCCTTAAACAAAGAAGGTAAGGCATCACAAATCTTTTTAAAAAAAGACGGTAAACCGTTTATCTTCAAAAATTTAGGGAAAGCTGTAGAAGACAGAAGGTTTGTCCTCCAGCGTGCCCCCAACCAAAACTTGTGGCTGGCCACTCAGGAACGTATGTGGGCCTTTGATGAGAATGGAGAAATGATTGCAGATCTATCCAGCCAATTAAATGAACTAGCTGGCGTTGCCTGGAGCCCAATGCACTTTTTCAATGATCCCTATGGAAACATTTGGTTGAGTACTACTACTGGCATATTCCTGATTAACGTACGTTCTAATCTTTTTAAGACCTACTTCAAGGAGGAGCGAAACACCTCCATTAGGGGAATTATCGAACTAAATGATGGGCGTTTGCTGGTAGGTACTTACCAAAAAAATCGGATAATCGATTTAGCGACCGATTCGATAAAGCCGCTCTGCCCACCCGACAATTGTTGGCACTTTAATGCCTTTTTCCGCATGGAAAGTGGGGAAATCTTAACCGGCACGTACGGTAATACGATTAGTACAATCCGGAATGACTCCATCGTAGTTTCAGGGGGAAACTTTGTAAGGGTTCCTCTCCTCCTGCCTTATTATCATTCCCCAAGCAAAACCTATTTCTACGGCTCCAACCAAGGCATTTACGTATCAGAAGCTCATGACCGGAACTACCTCCCCTACCCCAAACTTAATGACTTCGATCTCATTCAACAATCAACCATTACCCACTTTCATGACAACCCTTCGGGCTTATGGATCGGAAGTTCGAATGGTCTTTTCTTACTACACGCTGAAAAAGGAATCATCCGTTCTGAGTTCAGCAAATACAACGTAAAGCATTTTTACGAAGACGACCAAGGGATTTTCTGGATTGCCACCGCCAATACTGGTCTTATACGTTGGAATCCTGAGACTAATGATCGTCGTACTTTCACCGTTGAGGATGGTCTCACCAACAACACACTTTACGCTGCTTATCAGGATGATGAAGGCTACCTCTGGCTACCAAGTAACAAAGGCCTAATGCGGTTTAGTCTAAAGGACGAGAATGTCATTAGTTTTCACCCAGCAGACGGTATAGCGCACGAGGAATTCAATACCTTTTCTCACTACAAAGCCACCGATGGCACGCTGTATTTCGGAGGGCTTGATGGCTTGACATCCTTCCACCCATCCACCATAAAGCTCAAGGAGAACAAGGCGCCACTCCGCATTAACAGTCTAACACAATACATCAATACTACCGATAGAATCGAAGATCGGACCGCCTCCCTCCTTAGCGACAAAAAAATTGAAATGGCCCCGGGCGATAAATTTTTCTTGGTCACTTTCAACTTACTCGACTATACTTCTTCTGACATCTCTTACGCCTGGAAAATGGAAGGTGTGTTTGACGACTGGAACTACCAGAAAGAGAATAGTCTACGCCTTTTAGGTCTTCCCTACGGCACCCATAGTCTACGCATAAAAGCACGATCTTCCGGGAGTGGTTGGATTAACCGAGAGTTAATTATCCCCGTTGTAGTTTACCGGCCTTTTTATTTATCCCTCCCCTTCTTGTTGGCAATACCACTCTTCTTGGCCTTGATCACCTTCGGGTTCATTTGGTACCGTACGGCCCGCCTGCACCAAAGGAGCTTAATACTCCAACGGGAAGTGGCCGAGCGGACGGAAGAACTGGCCCTTAAAAACAAAGAACTCCAAAACATCAATTCCACCAAAGACCGGCTCTTTGCTATGATTTCCCACGACCTCCGGGCGCCTTTAATTTCTTTGCGGGGGCTTACCAAAAAAGTAAATTTTCTAATCGAAAGAGGCCGAATCGCTGAGGTAAGTCAAATCGGAGAAACCGTAGACGGTGCCGTAAATCGTACCCAAAAGTTACTTGACAATCTCCTTTCCTGGGCCATCGTCCAGGGAGAAGACTTTAAGTACCAGCCCGAGAACCTGGAAGTCGCAGAATTACTCAAAGAAGTTAGCTCCTTATACCTCGATTTGGCTAATGCTAAGTCAATTAGCCTCATGGTCAATAATCAGCGAGAAAAAGTATATGCCGACAAGCAGAGCGTACTAACCATCTTGCGTAACCTTCTGGATAACGCCATAAAGTTCACCCCCAGAGGGGGCAAGGTTACCCTTTCGGCATTATCCAGCACACAAAATGACTTCACCTCACTGGTTATATCGGATAATGGAGTAGGAATACCTCCCTCACAGCTTGAAAACATCTTTGCTCTCGATCACCGGTATTCCACCGACGGGACGGCCGGTGAACGAGGTACCGGACTCGGACTAGTGTTATGCTCGGATCTAGCCCATCAAAATAGCGGGCAGTTATCCGCTCTAAGTATCCCCGGCGAAGGGAGTATTTTCACCCTTCAACTTCCCGCTTATAAGCGGTGAAGCCAGCTGGCGACCTCATCCCGATAAGAACTGCCGATTACAAGCGTTTCTCCAGCGACAACTATTTCAGAATCCGCGAAGCTAAGTTGGTCAACCATATTAAAGTTAACGATCTGGCTTCGGTTGACTTGTAAAAAGCCCTGCCCTGCCAACGTTTCTTTAAACCTTCTCAACGGCTTATTTACCACGTATCGACGCCCATTATCATGGATGTAACAATAGTTCCCGTCCGCTTCAATGAGCGAGATGTCCGCAACAATCAGCTTCACGAGCCCCTTCCCGTGACGGACAAACAAAAACTTGTTAACGATTTGCTTCCGTGACCAATCATCAAGTGCTTGATCGACCGTGTGCAGGTCGTCAGAATTACTAAGAGCTCGCTCGATAATGGCATTCAAACTTACGGGCTTTATCGGTTTTTCAATGTAGCCACTCGGGAATTCTGTTTTCGCGTATTCGTACACCTTACGGTCGTTACTGGAAGTCATTAAAACTACCGGTATGCCTTTCTTACGCATTTTTGTTACGAGCTGAATGCCAATCGGCTTGCCTCTAAAAAAAATATCTGCTAACACCAAATCTGGCAGCTCATCATCGGCCGGGGTCCATTCATTCGGTTTTTCGACAAGGGGCAAAACTTGGTACCCCAATTCAGTCAATACCATTTCGAGCTCTAGAGCATAGCTCGTATCATCTTCAATGATCTGAATCTTCGTCTTTGGCATTTAACAAAAGTAAACGGATGGTAGAAAAGAAAACTTCAAAAACCTGAATGCAATGATAGAACCTGCTTTTTTTTATTTAAAAGCCATTTTTCGCACTGTAAAGTTCAACCCATGAGATAGAAATCTAAGATTCTGAGCCCCGCGTTTCACTTTTAGACGCCGCAAATAAGCAATCCGCTACTCTAGAGTTTTCTTACCGTATACGAGTCCTCATCCTTACAACATCGGGTCAATCTCTTCCACCGAGTACATGCCTCTTTGCTCAGCTAACTACCTTCGCACCTGCGGACGCGCCCTTTATTACAAACCGCCAGTAAAGAAAAAAGCCGCCTCCCTCAGGAAACGGCTATAAGAACAGTAATTCATAGCGTTCTAATCAATTCTTTGTGGGCCGTCCTGTGATGGTTTGAGTCAAAGACGCCTGTTTTCTTGTAGTTTTCGATCTCTTTCATTTTTATAAAACCCATCTAAAAAGCAAACCAGCCTAAACACATGTCCAAATATAGGCATTTAAACACCAATTTTATCAATCTTAACACAATTTACACTCAATTAGTCTGTAACAACGACAGTTGCTCTCCCCAAATCCCCAATACGATCGAGCTATGGTAAAAGAAGCAAGCGCCAGCTCTTCCTAAGAAGAACTGGCGCTTGCCAACAATTACACCGCTGGCCTACCATCCTCAACGGACGGAAGACCAAAGGATAACATCCTAGTACCGGTAGTGCTCTGGCTTGTAAGGTCCACCAACGGGTACGTCGATGTACTCGGCCTGATCGGTAGATAACTCTTCCAGCTCAACACCAATCTTGGAGAGGTGAAGGCGAGCTACTTTCTCATCCAGGTGCTTAGGCAGCATGTATACTTTGTTTTCGTAGTTGTCACTGTTTTCCCATAGTTCCAGCTGCGCTAGCGTCTGGTTGGTAAAGGAGTTGGACATAACGAAAGAAGGGTGCCCAGTACCACACCCCAGGTTCACCAGACGGCCTTCCGCCAGAATGATGATGTCATTGCCGTCTACGTTGTAGAGGTCAACCTGCGGCTTGATCTGATCTTTTGTATGACCGTAGTTACCGTTGAGCCATGCCATATCGATCTCGTTATCGAAGTGACCGATATTACAAACGATGACTTTATCGTTCATCGCCTTGAAGTGCTGTTCCGTGAGGATGTTGAAGTTACCGGTAGCGGTTACAATAATGTCAGCACGGTGAATGGCCGTCATCATTTTCTTTACTTCAAATCCGTCCATCGCAGCCTGCAGCGCACAGATGGGGTCAGCCTCGGTTACAATTACCCGGCAACCAGCACCACGCAGAGAAGCAGCGGTTCCTTTACCCACATCACCGTAACCGGCAACAATAGCCACTTTACCGGCCATCATCACGTCAGTTGCACGACGAATGGCGTCAACGGCAGATTCCTGACAACCGTACTTGTTGTCAAACTTAGACTTCGTTACAGAGTCGTTTACGTTAATGGCCGGCATCACAAGGGTGCCTTTCTTCATCCGCTCGTAAAGGCGGTGAACACCCGTAGTGGTTTCTTCTGAGAGGCCTTTGATGGCACCAGCCAGCTGTGGGAAATCGTCGAAGACCATGTTGGTAAGGTCACCACCATCGTCCAGAATCATGTTCAGCGGCTCGCCACCAGGGAAGGCGTGGAGCGTCTGCTCGATACACCAGTTGAATTCCTCCTCGTTCATACCCTTCCAGGCGAAAACAGGAATACCAGCTGCAGCAATAGCGGCAGCGGCGTGGTCTTGGGTAGAGAAGATGTTACAGCTTGACCAGGTAACCTCTGCACCAAGATCCACAAGGGTCTCGATCAGAACGGCTGTCTGGATAGTCATGTGAAGGCAGCCAGCAATGCGGGCTCCCTTGAGTGGCTTCGAAGCGCCAAACTCCTCCCGGAGTGCCATCAGGCCAGGCATTTCTGCCTCGGCTAAGCGGATCTCCTTGCGGCCCCAGGCCGCCAGATTAATGTCTTTTACTTTATAGTTGGTTGCAGTGGCTGCGGACATATCATTTTGTTTTGCGATTGCAAAGATAAGATTTATTACGATCTATACGTAGCCCAATCGTCCGTACAGGGTAAAATGAAAGTCTGGTAAATCGACCGCGATTCATCCGTAAACTTGTTTCCCGAAAAACTTGCCTCTATTCGCTGCCGAAGGCAGCAGCAAGCAAGGCTCCCACGCACCCGTTCGTGCAGCAACCAAATCTGCGCTACTCTGCCCTCTGCATCTACTCTACATAGATCTGTGGTTAAAAAGTCGCGTATCGAAGCCTTGACCTCACTTCAAATCAAACAAATCATCCACCCCCGGATACCGGCTGGCCTCAAAGCCTTCCGCAAACTCAAAACCTGCTTCCCTGCCGAAACTCCTACCCTTTGCTTCGATAAAGGCCATAAAATCAGCTCCACTGATCGGTGTCTTCGCCTCCTGGCTATACTTCCCTTCTTTATGGTCGTCAAACTGCGATGCATAGCAGCGAATAAGTTCCATTTTTTTAGCCAGATAGGGGCTAATATCTACCACGAAGTCAGGTTTCCGGTTCTGGTCCTGAATGTAGTGATAAAGCGCCTTAGGGCGCCACCGTTCCTGTGGATTTCCGTCTTTATCCAGGGTTTCAATCTTCATTAGTCCGCTGTAAAAGCAAGCGTCCGAAACGAGCTTGGCGGCCCGGCCATGGTCCGGATGGCGGTCGCCCAGCGCATTGGCCAAGACAATATCCGGTTGGCAGTGACGAATAACGGCGATGATTTTGCGTAAATTTTCTTCTCCGTACTGCATGAAGCCATCGGGCATATCCAGGTTTTCCCGAAATTTTGCCCCCATCATTTCGGCGGCCTTAGCTGCCTCAACGGTACGAATTTCGCCACTACCACGGGTCCCTAGTTCTCCGCGAGTCAGGTCGAGAAGGCCTACAGAATATCCCAATTCAATGTGTCGAAGAAGGGTTCCGGATGAGCTCAGTTCTACGTCGTCAGGGTGCACGCCGATGGCGAGAATATCTACTTTCATGGTGTTCAATTTGAGGAGAAAACCTCTTTCAACGATTGGACAAACATATCGGTCGTCTTTTCGGGCGCTGGCTACGAAGTTGGTGTTTATGCCGAGCGTAGCCGAGGTACAGGTGCAAGGTAAAGGTTTAAACAGCAAAGAACTGTCCTATTCCGTCGTTCAAAGCACGATCTCTTTCGTCCCCGTCACAACGATATTCTGCTCCCGTAAGGTTGCCACCTTTTTCTCGTTATTGGTCAGCATTTTTACGGAGCTTACCCCCAAATCGTTAAGAATCTTCGCCGCCGCTCTGAAGTCCCGGTTGTCCCGCTTAAAGCCCGCCAACTCATATGCATCTGCCTGTCCTTCTCCCTCTCGCTTAAAACGAACGCTGTTCAGTAGAGCAAAATGACCGTTCCCTTTCCCCTCCTGATCCAGTAAAATGATGATTCCCTTACCCGCCCGGGCAATCAACTGCTGTGAAACATCCATTTGCTCCTGGCAGTCACATTCTACGCTATTGAAGTAATGCCCAAAAATACAGGAAGAATGTACCCGGCAGAGTACTTCTTCAGCACCAGACAAATCTCCGAGGTACAAAGCGATGGACTCCTTTTGCCCGTCGTAGTAGAGAGCTTCCTTAAAGGTTCCGTATTTAGTTTTAAGGTCGCCTTGGGTGAGTTTTACGATCATGATTTTTTGGCGCGAAGGTAGCAAGTATCAGGGGCACTCTCTTCCCCCTGATCAACTACGAGTTCAGCTCAATCCGATGAGATACCTTTTCCACTCCCAATACCTTTTCGAACCCACAGCGAACGTAAAACGCTCCCGCAGCAGGCTCACTGGTAAACAGAGATACCCGCTCAAAATTTGATCGATGCTTCTGGAGTATATAGTCCACCAGTAGTTTACCAATACCCTTCCTCCGATAAGCTTTATTCACGTAAAACCGCCGAAGCCTCCCGTCTGCGTCTGACCTCCCGTAGGGATCAATGTTTATCCCACCGATGGCAACTAAGGCACCCTTCACCCGCAGCTCATACAATCCCTCCCCTGCTGCTGAGAACGTATTTGTTCCGTTGAGCCAGTCATTTTCCAGCCGTACTAGAAATTTATATCCTTCTAATTGACTCTCCTGTTGGAGAGCTTTGAAGCCTTCAACGGGCAATGCTGATATCTTATTAATGGTATTATATTTTTCTACGACCATACTATAACGACTATCCTACTACCATTACTATCCCCCTCCCTAACACTCCGGCAGCACCACCGGCAAATTAAACGCTAGCCCACCTTCCGAGGTTTCTTTATACTTGCTATTCATGGCTTTAGCCGTGTCCCACATGGTTTTGAT
>CALIGP010000311.1 GCA_938021455.1 uncultured Lewinella sp.
CGTCTAAAAGCTGCGCAGCAGCGTCTACAAGAAACAGAAGCGAAGCAACCTGTTTCGTTTAATCATCCGGTAGGAGGCCCACAATCGTCTTCCGCAAATCACTGCGGTATTCTGTAGGCGTTCTTCCGGTGTGCTTTTTAAAAGCCCGGTTAAACTGACTAAGAGAGTTAAAACCACTATCGTAGGCTACTTCAGCAATCGTGGAGTGTTCATCGCCCAACAGCTTACAAGCATACACGATCCGGAAGTTATTGAGATAAGTAATAAAGGTTTTGCCCGTTACCTTCTTAAAGTAGCGGCAAAAAGCAGGAACCGTCATGGAAGCCACCTTCGCGATTTCCGTGAGGGGCATTTCATCCCGGAAGTTTTCGCTGATGTACTGCTGCACGTCATTGAAACGATCATAGCCGTGTGTAGCTATTTGCAGATGGAACCCATCGGCATTCAGCGATTCGAACTCTTCGCTTACCGCCAGATTTTGCAGAATATCAACCAATAATAACAAACGACTAAGCGGATCAAGATCGATCAAGCGCTCCAGACGAGATCCCTGGACAGTTCGGGTAAGCCCTCCGAAGGAGAGTCCGTTTCTGGCCCGATCCATAAGGTCGCTCACTCCACGCATCTCTGGCAAGTTGAGAAAGTCGGCGGATGGAAAGTCGGTAGCAAACTGCACGACCGTCTCTGCTTTGTTTCCGGTAAATCGATCCGTAAACCCCCAGTGAGGCAGGTTGGAGCCAATAAGAATTAACTCACCATCCCGGTAGTGGGAGACATGGCTACCTACGTGCCGACGGCCATGGCCACCGCGCACATAAACGAGTTCCAACTCCGGGTGATAATGCCAGTTAGGCAACTTATTCACTCGGCTGGAAGGATCAGCATAGTGCTTCACTAGAAAGGATGCACCTGGTTGTGGCATTACCCGCTCTAATACGGGTGTGTTATTTAGTTCCATGGGGGAAAATTCTGACAAAAACACTAACGCAAACTATTGATTGGACGAATCCATACCTCAAAGTAACACTTCAGATGAGATTCGGACGAGTCAGGGTGGCAAACCTTTCTATAAGAGTCAACAGCTTATTTGTGCCACTTATCACACATACAAGGGCCAACGAAAGGTCGCACACCGCATATATTATCCTACCAACGCTATTTCTTACCCCTTCAGGTATCAATGGTTAATAAATGCACAGTGTCTGACAAGATACGCGCGGCAAACAGCGAATATTCGCTCCATCTTTGCATTGCAATGAGGTCGGACATGCACCATTTGTGAATCACTAACCTCTGAAATGATGAAAATAGTACTTAATCTATTTTGTCTATTGGTTTTCTCTTCCGTAGCAACGGCATCGGTAGATCCACTTGACATTGTCGTCTTGGCAGACCAGTCTACCCAGAGTGTCGTCTTCCGAACAACGATCGCTTTTGATCGTACGACAGACTTTGAAATATATAGCTATTCCGGAGACCTTCTCTTTCAAGAAGAGCTGGCCCCAGGAACTTTTTTAGCCAAACGGTTTAGACAAGACAACTTTGGCCCAGGCAAGTATACCGTAATTCTCGCAGACGAGCTAGGAAGAACGGAACTACCCATAACGATCAGTAGTAACAATATTTCTACGAATCGGGATTTGGCCCTGCGGACACAGTTTCCGGTCGTTGACCTGAATAGTAGTGGTGTATTAGTGGTTAATTGCCGCAATAAGCCCTGCCGTCGGATCAGCCTTCGGTTGACAGACCACGCAGGAGAAGAAATCTTCAGCGAAGAAGTTGATGGCAAGGCCGGCGTTCGGCGTTCCTACCAACTGAATCAATTGGCCGCGGGAGATTATCTCGTCACCATCTCGTCGAAAGACGTACAGAACTATACAGCAGCCATTACGCTGCGATAAGAATTTTTGCATGATCGACTTTAAGTTTTCGCCCCTTCCCGCTTTTTGCCGGAGGGGGCTTTTTTTTGGTCGAAACTCAAGCCCGCTAGGCAGCTGAAACTTCTGGGGGCGCGGGACCGCAGGTGCAGGGTTTAGTCGTAGGGTATTCTCTCCCAGTTTTACTACGATTCCGTAGGAATCATTAACGCCCCCCTAGGTTTAGTCGTGTAAGGAGCAAAGTCAATACTGTCTTACCTTCACCTCCATGAAGAAGATCACCTTTAAAGATCCCCACCGCCGCCTCCACTTCGATCATTTTCGGCAAATGGACAGTCCGCATTTTGGCATCACAGCGGACGTGGACATCACGGTGTTTCTCGATTGTGTACGACGATCACCAAGCTTACGATTTACGCCTGCCATCGTTTACCTCATTACCCAAACAGCCCTGGAGATTGCCCCCTTCTGCTGGCGCATTAGAGGGGAAGAAGTCGTGGCCCATGAAAACCTAAGGCCTAGTTTCACCGTACCCACTGCCGCGTCTTCCGTCTTTAGCTTTTGTACGGTCCCCTACCTGGAGGATGCCTTCGACTTTCACACCCTCGCCGAAGAGACCATCGAAGCCATGAAAGAAAACCCCAGTTTTGAAGATGAACCCGGCGCTGATGACTACCTCTTCTTATCCGCTTTCCCCTGGGCTAGTTTCACCAGCATAACCCATGCGATGAATAATTCACCTGCCGACAGTATTCCGCGCATTACCTGGGCCAAGTATTACAAAAGGGACCAAAAAGTATTCCTACCACTAGGAGTACAGGCACACCATGCCGTAGTTGATGGCAGTGACATCGGTCGGTACTATCAACTCCTCGAGCAAAAATTGAAGAAAAGCAAAAATATTTTTGACAAATTTCTATGATTTTTCACTTTTTTAGCACCAAGCATTATTTGGGCTTAAAATTCACGTTGACAAACATCTATTCATGGATTCTCAAAAAACAGAATAAATTTGGGAAAACGGTAAACACACTGCTTTCAGCAACTTCCATTGCACCCGCGATCTGCGCCCAAAACATTTGATTATCAGTTACTTCGACATAACTTTACGTCTAAATTCTACGTTAGTGTAAAGAGAACACTATCCATGTCCTTCCAAATTTTAAAAACCACACTATCATTATGATTAAGAAGTCTCTTGTAAAATCAAAAAATCAGTATAAGGTCACTTTCGAAGTACCGGCTGATCACATCGGTGCCGGACGCGAAGTACGCGTATTGGCTAGCTTCAATGATTGGAGCTGGGACGGCGGTCTCGTTATGAAAACCGGTAAAGACAGCTATAAGGCTACCACTGAGTTACCCGCAGGTCACTACCAATTCCGTTACCTTGTTGACGGCTGGGATTGGAAGAACGACGAAAGCGCCGAAGCCTACACCGACAGCGGATACGGCACGATTAACTGCTGCTTTGCGCTAGATGCCATTGCTGCTAAGAAAGCTGCTCCGAAAAAAGCAGCTGCTAAGAAAGCTGCCGCACAGCCCGCAGCGAAGAAGGCCGCTCCTGCAAAAAAAGCAGCAGCTAAGCCCGTAGCTAAGAAAGCAGCTCCGAAGAAAGCGGCCACCAAGAAGGCTGCGCCCGCTAAAAAAGTCGCTGCGAAGAAAGCGGACGACCTGAAGCGTATCGAAGGTATCGGTCCAAAGATCGCCGGACTACTTAACGCCGCCAACATTCACACTTTCGCCCAGCTGGGTAAAGCCAGCCCCAAGAAGCTTGCTGATGTACTACAGGCTGCAGGCGCGCGCTTCCGTCTTGCCAAGCCAGACACCTGGCAAGAGCAGGCCAAACTGGCCGCTGCTGGTAAAGACGCCGAACTGAAAAAACTGCAGGATTCCCTGAAGGGAGGCCGCCGTTAACGGTACGGATAGGCGTTACCCTTAGTCTAAAGAAGACCCCTATCTTCTTGCTGAGCGACAAGCCTTTTAGAGCGTGTCTAAATTTAACACTTTGGGCTACCTGCGCCAAAAGCTAATTTTAGACACGCTCTTAGCGATCAGCGTACAGTATTCGGGCAGAACTGCTCCGAATGCTGTATGCTGATCGCTTTTTTTTGCTGTTAACATCTGACAAGTTGATCCGTTAGACTTATGTTAGCAGCTTTATTGGTGATGCGCGAGTAAGCCATTCCATTTTTGAAAATCTTCTCAGCCTATGAGTTCCGTAAATAAAGTAGTCGCCCACAGTCTTTTCACCGATTTTGATATCAGTCTCTGGAAGGCCGGCAAAAATTTCCGTGCCTACGATAAGTTAGGTAGTCATGTCATTGAGGTAGACGGAACAAAGGGCACCTACTTTTCTGTTTGGGCCCCCAGTGCACGTGCGGTAAGCGTGGTGGGAGACTTCAATCATTGGAATCGCCAGGAACACAAGCTTAATCCCCGTTGGGACAGCAGCGGTATTTGGGAAGGCTTCCTTCCGGGTGTCGAGAATGGTACCGTTTATAAATATGCCATCGATGGCCCTAATGGCGAGCTGCTTGAAAAAGGAGATCCTTTTGCTCGGCTGTGGGAAGTGCCTCCAAAAACTGCCAGTGTCGTATGGGATACCTACTATGAATGGAACGACAATGATTGGATGGACAAACGCATCGAAGTCAACGGCATCGATCGTCCCTATTCTGTTTATGAATGCCACCTGGGCAGCTGGAAAAAGAAGGAAGGCGGAACGGAAAGCCTGAGCTATCGGGAACTAGCCGTAGATCTGGTGGCCTACATGAAGAAAATGAATTTCACCCACGTGGAGTTCCTGCCCGTCATGGAGCACCCCTACTTTCCTAGCTGGGGCTATCAAATCACGGGGTACTTTGCCCCTTCCAGCCGTTTCGGCGGGCCGCAGGACTTTATGTACCTCGTGGACGAGTTGCACAAAGCCGGAATCGGGGTTATTCTTGACTGGGTTCCCAGTCATTTTCCTACCGATGACCACGGACTGGCTCAATTCGATGGTACCCACCTGTTCGACCACGAAGACCCACGTTTAGGCTTTCACCCCGACTGGAAATCAGCGATCTTCAACTACGGCCGGAATGAGGTTCGCTCCTTTCTCATTTCTAATGCGCTATTCTGGCTCGACCGCTACCACATCGATGGTCTGCGCGTAGACGCCGTTGCCTCCATGCTTTACCTCGATTACAGCCGTAATGAAGGGGAGTGGATTCCTAACCAGTACGGCGGAAACGAGAATCTGGAAGCCATCGCTTTCCTCCGGGAATTCAACGAAACCGTCTTCCGGGAATATCCGGACACGATGACCATTGCGGAGGAGAGTACGGCCTTCAGTGGTGTATCCCGGCCAACTTATGTGGGGGGCCTTGGCTTCGGCCAAAAGTGGATGATGGGCTGGATGCATGATACTCTGGGCTATTTCAAGCATGAACCCGTTCACCGTAGCTACCACCACGGCGAAATCACCTTCAGTTTGGTGTATGCCTTCAGTGAAAACTTCATGCTGCCACTGAGTCACGATGAGGTCGTACACGGCAAAGGCCCCATCATCGACCGTATGCCCGGAGACGAGTGGCAGCGCTTCGCTAATCTGCGGGCGATGTACGGCTATATGTACACCCACCCCGGCAGCAAACTACTCTTTATGGGAGATGAGTTTGGGCAGACGACCGAGTGGAGCATTGAAAAAGGCGTCGATTGGAGCCTGACGAATTACGCCCCCCACAAAACGCTACAGAAGTTTGTGGCTGACGTCAACAAGCTTTATCAGACGACTACCGCTCTTTATGAAAAAGCTTATGATCCCAAGGGATTTGAGTGGATCGACGTAGGCGATCATCAAAACAGTGTGCTTACCTACCTGCGCCGTGGCAAGAAGGAAAAAGATGTGGTTATCGTGATCAATAACTTCACACCCGCCGTCCGGCACCACTATCGCGTAGGCGTTCCGTTTAAAGGCACCTACGCCGCCATCCTCAACAGCGATGATGAAAAGTATGGTGGCACTGGCAACTACGACTTACCTAAACTAAAGGCAGCTGATTCCGAATGGAACGGCCGGCCGTATCACCTGGAGATGACGATTCCGCCGTTGAGTACGGTGGTGCTGCGGTTGCAGGGGAGGAAGTAAGGTAGTCTGGTAATCGGTAGTCTGGTAGGCTGCCGCATGTTGGAGGTAGGGAGGTGCGGCAGGCTTGCGCTTGGGCGCGGGCGCAGGTTCAATGGATTCGTTTTAAGGCAATGCGGTCAAATACTAAATCTTATAACTTACAAGTATCCCTATGTGCCCACAGAATAAATTTCCCTTTTTCTTAGGAAGCCTTTTATTGCTTGTTGTTTGCGGGTGTAAGCCAACAGAGAAAGTCATCCGAAGTACAGCAATTTCTTCAGCAGACCAAGTTCAATTAAACCAAGCTCGTAATGGCTTTACTTACCTAAAAGGTGGCAAATCATATAAAATCAAAAGAGCAATAAAAGGAACGTTCAGTGCAGGAGTAACGGATAGTATTTTTGCTCTTGCTATACCAGACACCAGTATTGACCAGCCAGAAGTTTTATTGATTACCTACTACCCCGCTAAAACACCGAGTAATAGCTCTGGGAGCTGTGACGACAATTGTATTAAAAAATGGTATCTGAAGGTAGATAATAGAATCGCCAAACTTGATAAGACTGCCTCAAGCTACGTAAAGAAGCCCGGCGCAATAATGGGAAAGTATTCAAAGGTGGCCACATGGATAGATGATACAGACTTATTAATCGAGCGCTATTTCG
>CALIGP010000312.1 GCA_938021455.1 uncultured Lewinella sp.
TGGGCCGTGCTGGAATGGGAGTGTGCCATTAAGTCAAGCGACCAGGGTGCCGCCGAAGGAGCGCCCTTCATCTCTGAGCACATCATTAACGTTACCGAGCGCGCCTTCGACGACTTCGCCGATGCCGGAACGGATGCGGAGACTAATCGGAAGATTTTGGGGCTGAGTTAAAAGTAAGACTCGCTCATCGGATGCATCTTCCGGCCTGGCAAAGCCGGTCGGAAGTTCATCCGATGTGTCGATTCGGGCTAGCTCCGCCTGGCAAAGCCGGTCGGAAGTTCATGTGTCGATTCGGACTAGCACAACGTCATTAACCATGGCAATTCCACCAATCCGCATTTATACATCCGATAAACTTTTGCGACTTCGTCAGCAAAAGATAAATCGGATGAAAAATGCTTCCTTTAGCTCTATGAAATTTTCACTGCCGCTCCTTCTGTTTTTACTTTTAGGGTGTAGTAATGGCACGTCTAGTAGGGCGGAGGTGGAATGTTTTCAGTTACCTGCAGGGACGCAACTACCAATATTCGTTGGTGGCACTCTAAATCTCTCCCTGCAATGTGTAGCTTCTTATAACGACAGCGTACATACAAAAGGTTTTATAAGTAGAGAAAACGGAAAATGGAGTGACTTTCATTACTCAGATGCAGGAATATCGAACCCATTTCTAAATTGGGCGGACTTTCCTTCAGGAGCTTATTATCTTGACCACAACGGTCATGAGCGCTTCTTTTCCCACTACCTCCGATACTCAGGAAAGGGAACGTATGACTACGATATTATCTATTCAGACATGGCTGTTGATCCGAAAGCGGGTCCTGATGTATTCCCCCGCAAACTCCACCAAGACACCGTCTCCGCCGAGCATGGCTTTCTGTCTTCAGCGACTCTGCCGGGGGGCGGCCTTCAAGTAAGCTGGCTGGACGGACGTTACACGAAGGAGGTGGGCGCGGCCGCAGGTGCAGAGGAGGTTGAAGCGCCAGGGGATGACCACGGTCACGGAGCCGGAGGAGCCATGACCATCCGGACCAAAGCCCTCGCCGATTCCGCAAGCGTAGAGCTCGACCACCGCGTCTGCGACTGCTGCAACACAGCTACGGTGGCGACGGACGACCTGGTAATGGTCGCCTACCGCGACCGCTCCGAGCACGAGATCCGCGACATCGGCTACGTCGTCAAACCTACGGGCGGAGAATGGTCTACGCCCAAGCTCGTTCATGCAGACAACTGGGAGATCAGCGGCTGCCCCGTCAACGGTCCGGCGCTGGCGGCCAACGGAGCCGGAAACATTGCTCTTGTATGGTACACGGCACCTGCGGACCGCGCCCAGATTCTCTTTAGCCGCTACGACACCTCAACCGACTCCTGGCAGCCCCCCACCCTGCTCGATGATAATGCTCCTCTCGGCCGCGTCGACATTCAGCTCGCCGAAGACGGCACTGCCTACGCCACCGCCTTGACCACAAAAGAAGGGACTGATGATGCCTTTCTGACTCTTTGGACGATTACCCCTGATGGGACTAAGACTCGTGAAGACCTAACCCCCACGTCCGGTGCCCGCTCCTCCGGTTTCCCAAAAATTGCTTTGTTTGAAGACAAGCTCTACTGGGCGCGAACTGTGGTTGGCGCTGAGAAAGAAGAACAGTTTGTAGAGGTTTGTTGGCGCTAGCTCCTTGGCCGAGCGCTTAAGCCTAATGTTAACAACATCCGCTAATAAGCCCAGGCAACCTTCCAGCTTAGACTTCGTCATTAGAGTATTGGTCAATAAAAAAAGCCCTACGTGAAACTACAACTACTCGTAATAATTCTCCTTTTCGCTTGTTCTCTCTCCGCCCAAGGCAAAAACACGGACGTCATCTACCCCGATCTGGCAAAAGAATTGATCAGCCGCAGAGACGCTGATCAGAAAGGCCGGAACAAGTACATCAAATTTCTGAAAAAAGGTAAAACAGATACACCCAAGTTTAAGGAATTCGTAAGCGGGCTCATCCAGGTTGATCAGGAGAACACGAACCGGATGCGAGAGATCGTAGCGGAGATTGGCTGGCCTACCATTGACAAAGTCGGTGAACGGGCCAGCAACGCCGCCTGGATTATCGTACAGCACGCCGATCGGCAACCAGACTTTCAGGCTTACTGCCTGCCGCTGATAAAAGAAGGTCTCGAAGCAGAACAGGTCAATCCTTCTAATTATGCCTATTTGTTCGATCGCGTACGGAAGTCACGCGGAGAACGACAGCGCTACGCTACCCAGCCAATCGATCATCCCCTAACCGGAGAACGCTCCTTCGGCGGGATAGAAGACGAAGCCAACGTACAAACCAATCGCAGCAAAATGGACGTTGACCAACCGGTGGTCGACTACGCTAAATCGATGGGGTTCACCTATACCGTCCCTTCCCCAGCCGAGGCAGCGCAAAGAAGCCAGGCAACCAAAGCCATCTACGAAGATTTTGTAACCGAAGCCCGTTCAGCGATGCAGGTCGAAGACTACCCCCTTGCCGCTGACAAGTATCTGAATAGCAGTTTCTATACGGGAAATATGACAATGGAAGACCGTCTCCAGGCGGCCCGTGCCATCTCACTCGGCGAACACAAAAACGCACGAGAGGGGGTTCTCTTTCTTTTTCAGGCGGCACTACTTGGCTACCCAAGCCCTAATGATTTGCTCGAAAACGAAGACTTTGCCCGATTGAAAACGGAACGCCCCAACAATTGGGATGAGCTCCGCAAAATGATTGACCGCATACGAGCGCAGAAGTGACTTACCCCTCTTGCGCAGCAGCAATCATACGCTTTCCTAAGATAAGCTCTAGGCTCCGCGCAGTGGTTGGCGAGACTAAAGGGAAAGTTAGGTAGAGCTTTGCTGGCGCTAAATTTATACGCCGCGCAGTTTATCCAGCAAGTGGCTCAACTGGTCTGCTTCATCTTCCGTCAGTGAGTTAAAGGAAAAATCACGACTCTGTTCTACCGCCTGACTGGCCCGCTCGATAATATCAAGCCCGGCATCCGTGATGAGAATATCCACTCGGCGGCGGTCTTCCGGGCATTCTTTACGTTCAACGTAGCCCTTCTCCTTCAGCTTATCCACTAAGCGGCTGGCGTTACTCATCTTATCGAGCATCCGTTCGGTCAATAACTTGATGGTAGACGGTTGATCACCACGCCCCCGCAATATCCGCATGATATTAAATTGCTGGAGGCTGAGGCCAAATGGTTTAAGTGCCCGATTCGTTCCGTGGTTCAACCAAGCGGCGGTGTAAACAATGTTTACCTGTGCCCGATGGCTAGACGTTTTAAATTTTGGCTGTTTGATTTCCTCTTCTATGGAGTTCATAATAGGTTGCTTCTCAAAATTAAATACAAAAACACCTAATACAATCTACCGTAAAAAGTTCACCGGAGAGGCTAACTAAACACTTAGGCAGTGTTTAACGACCGGAATTCCCTCTCCTTTGGATTTCGTGCTCCCCAAATGTGCGAACTATGTTTGCACCTTAAAACTAAGTTTACATGAAAATCCTCATCATCGGCGGCGGAAACATGGGCAAAACCTACGCCAGGAGTTTGCTTCGGGCTCATCTGGTTAAACCGGAAGACCTCATGGTGCTGGAACGTAGCCCCGAACAAGCGGAGAAACTCCGCGGAGAGAACATCGGCGTCGTGCATACTGATCCGGCGCACTGCCTGAATGCTGCCGATCTGATCATCCTCGCCGTCAAACCCCAGGACTCCTCCACTTTATTTACCACGCTTCGCCCATCAACCGATCCCCAACAGGTATACCTCTCCATTATGGCAGGGGTGACCATCGATACGATCAGAAAAGGCTTGGGAGTGGAGAAAGTCATCAGAGCCATGCCTAACCTACCGGCTCAGATTGGGCTTGGCATGACCTCCTACACGGCCAGCGACGCCGTTACCCGAATTGAACTCGTACTGGTACAAAATCTCCTTAACACAACGGGAAAAGCTATCTACGTAGACAATGAATACGCCATTGATGCTACTACTGCCATTTCGGGTAGTGGCCCGGCTTACGTGCTCTATTTTATGCAAGCCATGATCGAAGTAGCTCAGGAGATGGGTTTTAACGCCAGCCAGGCCGAGTTACTAGTAGCCCAGACCTTCCGGGGGGCCGTTGAATTACAGATGAAGAACGACGCCAGCTGCGAGGAGTGGATCCAACGTGTGTCCAGTAAAGGAGGTACAACGGAAGCTGCCATCAATTCCTTCAAGGCCACTTCTGTCTTCACTGACATCAAGAATGGCGCCAAAGCAGCACTAGCCAGAGCGGAAGAATTAGGCCGTGGATAGGTCGTAACAAAGTTTTGGTCGATATTCAGATAGTTACTTATTGTCTTACTAACAGTCTAATGGGCTAACTGTCTAACTTCGCCCCTTAGTGAAACTAAGCACCTCATACCGCGACATCTGGAAAGTCTCCATTCCGATCATCATCGGAAGCGCCGCCCAGAATGTTGTGGCGATGACGGACAGCGTGTTTCTATACTACAAAAGTGAAGACGATTTTGCCGCCATCGGCTTCGTGGCTACTTTTTACATCATTGTTGCTGCCATCGGATTTGGTTTTAGCCGGGGGGGGCAAATTTTGATGGCGCGGCGGTCCGGGCAGGAAAAGACCGAAAGCGTAGGCAGAACCTTCTACAGCACCATCTATTTCGAGTTACTGCTAGCCCTGGCCCTGTTCTTCTTTATGACCTACGGTGCTTACTGGCTTTTCGCCAGCTTAGTGGACTCCGACGTTATTTTCTATAAATCGCTCGAATACCTTGAAACGCGAAAATGGGGCGTTTTCGCTAGTTATATTGGGGTAGCCTGTGTCGCTTTTTACACGGGGATTGCCAGGCCAGTTTTCATCATTGTTGACACCTTTATCCTCGCGATCACCAATATTTTCCTGGATGATGCACTCATTTTCGGACACTATGGTTTCCCCGAAATGGGAATTGCCGGAGCAGGATTGGCCAGTACCATCTCAGAATACATCGCACTGTTCGTTTTCCTCATTTACATGGTCTTCGACAAGAAGAACCGGAAATACAACATCTTTCACTTTCCCAAATGGGACCCGGTGATCATACGGGAGATCATTGGCCTCTCCGTCCCCATCGTTGCCATGTCTGTAGTTGGTCTGGGTAGTGGTTTTATCTTCTTCGGCTTGGTAGAAAATTTTGGGGAACGGGCCTTGGCAACGACTAACATCGTGCGTATCGCCTACTTGATTTTATCCATTCCGGCCTGGGGCTTCTGTACGGGTATCAACACCATGGCCAGCTATTTCATTGGCTCCGGACAGCGGGAAAAAGTCCCCATCGTACTTTGGAAGACGGCCTTTCTATGCCTGGGAATTACGACAGTGATGATTATGCCATTGTTACTTTTTCCCAATCAGGTACTCTACCCCATCCTGGGAGACGAACGGGCCTACCTCATCAATGCAGCCTATCCGGTTTTCTGGGTTCTGTGGGGCATTCTGACGACTTTCAGCTTTGGCAGCATTTTCCTCAACGGGCTCATCGGAGCCGGAGAAACGGGCCTGGCCCTTAAAATACAGGGGCTTTGTGCAGCGGTCTACGTCGTGCTAATTTTCTGGGTAGTTCGCAGTCCATGGGGAAGTATGACGCTAGCCTGGTCCGTCGAAATTCTGTACTGGATAGTCATCTTCATCATGGCCTTCCTCTACTTTAAGCGTCCGGGATGGCAGATAGTAAAACTTGCAAAGAAGAGCGAAGAAGAATAGGGCGAGGGGCCGCAGGTGCAAAATTGGGGATGGAAGAGCAAAGAGAATTAAACATGAGCCGTACCGAACACGAAGTACAGCACAACGACTTTGGGTCAGCCTTTCAGGAGTTTCCTTCTACCGACAAGCTGAGTTGTAGAAAAAAAGCGATCAGCGAACAGCAACAGAGCCGTTTGGCCTGAATGCTACCTGCTGATCGCTAAAAATCTTATGATGAATGACAAAACATAGTCATCTCTATCAAATCAGAGGCAACTCTTCTTTATAGTACCCTCGGCCACGAGAAGTGAAAATTCTTGAGACAATACTTCACCGAAGCGAAGGCTCGGTTACTACAGGCCCAGGTTTTAGGTAATAAGCCTGGTCATTCACCGAAAATTTCAAAAATCACCTGTAGTAACCGAGTCCACTATAGTCATCAGCAAACCTTATCGGCACAGGCTGAAGAGGCGAAAGCATCAGGCTTTGCCTTGAAGACAAAGCCCATTCCCAGAATATAGCCCATCGCTTCTTTCAGAGCAGTGTTAGACTTGAAGTGAGGATCCGTATTGATATCGGCGTGTACCTCCAGCTCTACGTTATGCTCATCGAGCAGGTTACAGAGCTCATAGGCGATTTCTACCGATCGGGCTACTTCCCGGATCATACGCTCCCGGATGCTCATCTTTTGCTCCGTCTTGTAGTTGGCAATGAACATGAAACCGCCCTTCTTTTCCCGAAGGAAAACGATGACGGTGGCAAACTCAGTAACTTTGCCCCGTACCTGGCTATCGGTGCCAATACAGACCTTGAGGCGATGGCCTTCTTCTCGCTCACGCAGGATGGTTTTCCGGACAGCTTCGCCGATGGGGTCTTCGATCTTGCGGCCGTCATAACGACGCCACTTCATCTCCGTTAGTGGTGTTTGATTCATCATGGGGTAGTTAATACGTTTGCCAAGATAACCCTCCGAAAGCGAAGCTAAGTTGCACTACCCGACAATTGCGACAAATTTCACCATGAGAAAACACGCGCTTAAACACGTAATTAGCCAGAGTGTCCGAAGCCCTTTCCATTGCTTCTAACAAGGTGAATTTTGCACCTCTAAGTCGACTCCGCTATGCTTGCTCAGCATAAACGTCTTCCACGAAAGCCGAGCAAAAAAACACTTCCACAAAAAAAAGTGGCCAATCTCGCAACCTTATTTCTAAAACGTAGTTTATCCCTCGACCGCCAGATTTAGCGGCTATAATTTGACATAGCCGCTAAGTTTAGATAGGTGGTTTTGAGGTGCTCCGAATATATTCGGAGCACCTTTTTTGGTGTTAGTCACAGTTTTTAGATTGCTAACACTCAAAGCCCGTAAGCGGGGTTTGGATAGTTTACCGTTAAAGCGTTTCTTTACTTAAATGACCGTAAGCCAGGAAAGTGATGAAGCAGTGCCGGCCTTTAAGTTCAAAGAACTTAAAGTGTACAACTCTACCGAATACCTCTGGGAAAACGTAAAAAAGTACCGCCAGGTCTTTGACCGCTACGAAACGGCCTACATCTACACAGAGCTCTCTCTTTATAACAAGAAGTTTGACCTCGAAGACTGGTCCTTACGCGTAGACCTGAAGTGTTTCAGCATAGACGGGAAGGAAAAAACAGAAATCTGTAACCTGACCATAGAAAAAGAGGTCAGCAAATTCGACAATGTCATCTTCCTGCGGGAAGGTTGGGGCAATCAAAAGCGGGGAACTTTCTGGAAGAAAGGCACCTATTTTTGGGAAGCCTACATTGACGGTAAGAAAGTTGGCAGTAAGTATTTTTACGTCATTGAGCACGCTGATTCAGCAGAGGGTATTCAGGATCTGGACTGGATGGACATGGAGTCCATCGAAAAATACCTGAAGATCAAATCCGTCCGTCTCTACGAAGGGCCTTACGATGATGTGCTGGAAGACGATCGGGTTTTCCTTAAAGAATTTGCGGTTAAGGAAACCCGCTACATTTATGTCGAGCTTCTGTTTGACAACCTCCAACCCCACGAAGACTGGCACCTGGAACTGTACACCAAGTTCCACAACCAGGCCCGCGAATTGAAGGGACAAATCGTACGTCTGCAACTCGTCAAACAAGATCAAAACGAAGTCAAAGTAACCGCTGGCTGGGGAGCCGCGAATCCGAATCTCTGGCGGGAAGATGCCTATACTGCCGACATCATCTTCCTAGACAAACTCATTGCTAGCGTCCCCTTTCTGGTGGACGATGAAGCGGTGCCTGGCCTACCCCCCGTTTACCTGCCCGGAGAGGACAGTGGGATGGTTCTTGCCCCTCAGGAAGATTCATCGGAAAGCTTTGACACCATTATGGCCCGGTTAAATGCACTGACCGGCTTGCAGGAAGTAAAACAACAAATTAACGAACACGCCATCTATATTCGCTTTCTGCAAATTCGGCAGAAGCGAGGTTTTGATATGGATAAGGGCATTGACGTTCACTCCGTTTTCAGTGGAAACCCCGGTACTGGCAAAACAACGGTAGCCAGAATGATGGGCCAACTATACCGTAAAATGGGTTTGCTTTCTAAAGGGCATACCGTAGTCGCAGATCGCGTTGATCTGGTGGGAGAATACATCGGACAAACGGCACCGAAAACCCGCGAGGTCATTGACCGGGCCCGGGGAGGCGTGCTTTTCATTGATGAAGCTTATGCCCTGGCCCGAAGCAACGACGATGGTAAGGACTTTGGTCGGGAAGTCATTGAGATCCTCGTCAAAGAAATGTCCAATGGTGAAGGAGATATCGCTGTTATCGTAGCCGGTTACCCCACAGAAATGAAACGCTTTCTGGATAGTAACACTGGCCTAAAATCTCGCTTCAAGCATCACTACGACTTCCGGGACTTCCTGCCACAAGAACTAAGTACGATTGCGGACTACGCCTGTGAGCAACTTGGCGTTAAGCTAAGTGTCGCTGCTAAAGCTCGTATTGATATAATAATCACCAAGGCCTTCCGCTCCCGGGACAAAACCTTCGGCAACGCCCGCTACGTACACGATCTCATCGAAAAGGCAAAAGTCCAAATGGCTCTACGTTTGATGAAAGACGAGGCTAAGGCACTCAAACTCACGGAAGAACAGCTGAGTAATATCCTAGTTGAAGACGTAGAAAAGATTGAATACGATAAAAAGGCAGATCGCCCGGCTATCCCCATTAATGAAGAACTCCTCGCCGAAGCCATGGCGGAGCTGAACGCCCTGATCGGGATGGAAAACATTAAGGTACAGCTTCGGGAGCTCGTTAGCCTGGTGAAGTTCTATCGTAAGACCGGTCGTGACGTCCTTAACGCCTTTCACCTACACACCGTCCTGATCGGTAACCCCGGAACGGGTAAGACCACCGTTGCCCGTATTCTCGCCCGTATCTACAACGCTTTAGGCGTTTTGGAGAGAGGGCATATTGTGGAAACCGACCGGCAAGGAATGGTCGCCGGATACGTTGGTCAGACGGCAGAGAAAACGGCTAAGAAAATAGAAGAAGCCATCGGGGGTGTATTGTTCATCGATGAAGCTTATGCCCTGACGCAGAAGAGTAGCCAACGCGGAGACTTTGGCGACGAGGCCATTCAAACCCTGCTAAAACGCATGGAAGATAAACGCGGAGAGTTCTTCGTTTGCGTAGCTGGTTACCCAGACAATATGGACGTGTTCCTCAAAGCGAACCCGGGCCTCAGCAGCCGCTTCGATAAAACCCTACTCTTCGAAGATTATTCCCCGGAGCAATTACTACAGATTGCGGAAAGTATGTTTAAAGAACGGTCGGCCAAGCTAGTGCCCGCCGCGACGAAGCACCTGGAGGCCTACCTACAATTCCTGCACAAATACCGAGACAGCTTCTTCGGAAATGCACGTTCCGTCCGCAAAATTGTCATTGATATCCTTAAACGTCATGACCTCCGCCGGGCAGAACTCCCCGACAGCCAAAAGAAAAGCGCCAAAACCGTAAAGGTGCTAAAGGCCGATGTCGAACATCTAACACTGGACACGAAGGAACTCAGCATTCAGCGGAAGCGGATTGGGTTTTAGATTAAGCACATACAGGTATAAAACAGGTAGAGACAGGGCATGCCCTAACTCTACCTGTTTTATACCTGTATGGATTGACTATTCCCTAAAACTCAGTAAACACCTTATCTCGGAGGTCCCCTCCTACAGAGATATCGGATAACTGAAATCGACCGCCACGGTCACCCGATAGCAATATTCCCTGATGCGGCAAGTAACTCTCCCAGGGCGTTTCCATAGCTGGCTTCTCATCGTCAGCATTGCGGAAGAACTGCCAGGTATTAATCCGAAAACTCACTTTGTCCACGAATAGGCGATAGCGGTTATCGGGCGTGTCCCCTACCCCGCTGAAGGTCTGATCCAGAATATAACTGGGGCGGTTAGCCTTCGGGTCCGTAGCAATATCGCCGCCAAATTTCAGCGTAACGCCAGCGTCCTTGAGCTTAAATTGCTGCACTAGCCAAAAGGCATCGTTGATAAAAATCGAGTTCGCTCGCTTAAGATATAGGGATAAGCTATCGGGGTGCGTAATCTCATCCCCTAGTTGGCGGACACGACCAGTTAGCGTGTCTCCGCTATAATCCAGCAGGAAAACCATATTCTGCTTAGGTACATCGATGCGTACCCGGCTGTCCTTTTTGTCCCAAGTGAGAGAGCGTGCGCCAAAGAAGTTCCACTTCAGGAAACGAACATCCTCCCAGGCTTGGCGGCCACCATGGTACTTAACGATGCTATCGGCCAGTTGAATGGCCTTTTTATCGGAGCCCGCTTCGTTGAAGCCGGCGGCGGCGGGGTTGGCCCCGCCGTCCAGGGCAAGGGAGACGGTTTCGAGTTGGAGGGTGTTACTTTCTGTCTCTGCAACCTCAGGTTCGGTACTGGTTTCCGGGGTGGTGTTGCAACTAACGCAGAATAGTAGCGACAGGAAAGGAAGGAATTTTGGGAATGTGTGCATGAGGGAAAAACACTTCTTGAATAAGAGGGTTCAATCCTTTTTTGTAAGAAGTTCATTAAATCATACTTCTTTAGACATATGTTTAGTCCTAGGGTGTTCCTTCTATTGCACTTAGGCCACTCCGTTTTGGTAGCCTTGTCTGGGTTAAAACCCAGACCTGTGCTACAAAGTTCTACGAGCTGCCCCCCCTTATAAACCGTCATGCCTCCAGCCTTACAGACGGAACACCCTATGTTTAGTCCCTGATGCTAATTACCCCTCTCACATTTATCATAATCACTAGCTGCATTACGAACACCACCATTGTACCGGGCAGTATTTTCTTCATGGCATTTACCAGATATCGCCATTGGCTCACCCCGGCAAAATTCATAACCTTCATTTGCTTGATTCGTCACTTCCTCTATCTCTATTTGGAACTCAAGCAAGCAATCTCTATGAAAATTATTGACATTCGCGCTTGCAAAAAAACTCGTTAGGCTCAATACTATGGCAAGAGCTGTAGATATAAAAAACTTATTGCTGTTAGTCATCATTTGTTATTTTTCATCGTTCATACCACCTCCTGAGGTTTCTTCTAGAATTTTTCTAAGTTGTTCGGCATCATAACGAAACTCACGGCCTAATACTTTAGCTTTGTAAAGCTCTCGAACCAAAGAGCGCTTTTCGGAGGAAAGTGACTTTATCGAGAACGAATCATCTACCTTATCATACGCTAAATCCGTATTGTAAAGGGCCTTGTAATAAGCTATGGCATTAGGGGCGTTCATTGATATAAATTTAAGTGCATCCGCGTGATCAAAAATATTCGTAAAATCATACTTTGTTCTCACAATCTCAATTGCAGATAGATCGTCTTCAGAAAGAGCTCTAGATGCCGAAAGGTATTCGTCAAAGCTATTAAAGTAATTAGAATACTCTACACTAGTTGCAATACCAGACAAATACTCTTCATTAATTACTTTTTCTTGTCCAACTACTTCTTCTTGTCCACATGAAGAAAGTGTGCAAGACAAAATCAATGATAAAATAGCTACTGAAAATTTCAAGTACTTCATTGTTTATATTTAGATAGATCGATTAAACCCAGAAAGAACCTGAGCCATTATTTTTATTATTTAATTTTTAGTGATCAATGCGTAGAACTCGATGCATCTTACGCTTAACGAATACTAGTAGGAATTCCTTACACATGAGTCAAATATTCTATCCGCAACGTCGATAGCCATTACATAAGATGCGGCACATCCCGTCACACCTAGTCCACCAGATGTAGCAGCGGCAACAACGGCACAAGTGCTAAATGCCGCAGATGCTGCACCTATCTGAATTTTGTACTTATCATAGCAAGGAAGAGCTTTATGCTGAAAGGAACTCTGGAGCTTTCGCTTGTCAAGTAACTGACTAATTCTCACATCAAATTGCTTCTCTAATTCTTTCTGTATTCCATTAGCAACTATATCAAGTGATACTTCTTTACTGTTAAAACCCTCTTGTTCTACGACTGCATCAACTATTAATAAATTTAGCTTTTGAATATCAATATGAACAGCCAGAAAATCAGGCACTCCTCCTTTTATATCGCTTTCACCTGGCAATATATCCACTACTCCCCAGAAGTCTGCCTCTGAAACAAATACCCTCGCCTTTTCAAGAGCTAAGTCGTTTTCTCTTGGCGACAAATTCGGATGATCCACTTCTGAACAAGAAGTAAAAAAAAGTAGATTCAAGAATACAATAAGGTATTTCATAATGCTATATTAAGGTAAGATCATCGCAGCAATAAAACTGCAAATGAATAATATAATTTCTTAGTACTACACAATAATAATAATAATAGAACAATGCAAGTTTCAAAGAAAAAAAGAACTAAACAGCAGTGGACTAAGAGTAATAAATGCGCATGCTCACATCATCTCCACCTCCAAATAAACCGGTTGATGATCAGAGTATTTGAAGCCCTGGTCTATCCCCTTCACGCGCTTGATGCGAAGGTTGGGGCTGAGGAGGAAAAAGTCAATCACGGATCGTCGGCTGCGGTGCGCGTCGTAGGGCATGTGGCTTTCGCGGACGGTGGCCGTTCCGGGGTCGTAGCCGTACTTCCAGCCAGGGGGCATGAAGTCGAAGGCTACTGAGGTGGGCAACGCCACCTTTTCTACCGTTGGGTTAAGACTGAACCAGTTGAAGCCAGGGGGCATTTGGTTCCAGTCTCCGCCGATGATGACAAAACGGCCCGCTTCGTAGTCCGCCAGTGCTGCCTCCCGCAGCGCATTCATTTGCTGGCGGCGGATGCTGCCATCTTTATCGTAAGCAGATAGATGGACGTTGTAGACCGCCAATTCCTTCCCTTCCTTCACGGGGTATACCTGCCGCAGGGCGCATCGATCCAACTGAAAGAGCTTGGTTGGCCAGGGGAACTCTCCTGGTAGCTGTATCCGCTCAGCGGCCGATGGCCGGTACTTTGACATCGACACCAGACCGCCGACTACGTAGCCGTAGTGGTCCCAGGGTTGCAGTATCGGTAGCGGCACGCGCTTGCTTTTGAAGTTGGGGGCGAAGAAGGTGGCGTAGCTCGGCCGGGCTTCCCGGACGGCTTGCAGCTGGTTTACGTAGCGGCTGCGGTAAGCAGCAGTATCAATTTCCTGCAACAGGAAAAAGTCACTCAGGGTATTTTTAACCGTCAGTTCCTGCCCGTCTACATTGGATTCGATCCGCTCCTCCGACATTCGAACGGTGCCGGGTGTCGTCCAGAAGAAGTCTCCCTTATTATAGAAGAAGAAGTCTTCGTCTCCGATACCGCCGTAGCCAACGTTCCAACTCAGGAGACTGATGATGGAATCCTGGATGACCGGCTGTGCCCGCTCAGCGGAAGTCACGCTTGAGGACAGCGTTTCAGTGCCTTCCGGCTTCCAGTCCGTTGCGGTACCAAAAAGCAGCAAACCCGCTACGTAAAGTATAAAGATAACGGCCGTCCAGGCCAAAATTTTGAACAGTCTTCGCATAAGGCGAAGGTA
>CALIGP010000313.1 GCA_938021455.1 uncultured Lewinella sp.
TTCATTCGCATGGCCTTGAAGCCAGCGTACATCTCATCGGGGGAGTACCCCACTAGATTGATAAGCGCGGCCTTGCCGGGGATGAGCCCACCTTCGGGCATGGCGATCACGGTTGTTACGCCACTTACCCGGGTTACCGGGATCGCGACGGAGCTGGGGTTGACGGCCGTGAGCGCTTCGAGGAAGGGCTTCACGTCGCCACTTTCGCGGGCATCCTGGGTGAGGGAGACGGAGTTCACTTCAATCAAGCCGAGGTTCGTCCCGCCGTCGATGAAGCCCGGATAAATGAACTTACCCGTACAGTCGATTTCTTTTGCACCTGCAGCGGAAAGGTTCGGACCGATGTTGGCGATTTTACCGTCTTTAATCAGCAAGTCTCCCTTAACGGAACCCTTCGTGACGGTTTCAATGGTGGCGTTCTTCAGCAGGAAGGTGCCTTTGGTAGCTTTGCCCACTACTTGGGCAGAAAGGCTGGTGGCGGTCATCAGTAAGACGACCAGGACCAGCATAAATGGTTGGATGGTTAAACGCATGGTGCTGGTTTTAGTGGTTGTGGAATAGGGCTTCACCGGTGCCTTCCATGCAGCGGTGGTCTTCGTCATAGTTGAGCATCATCATGTCCACCTTTTCTGGATCGGGAGCGAGACGTTGGTCATTGTTATCTTCCTTAATGTCGAAACGAACGACACCGTCAACGATCGTCATTTGTGGAATGGCGTAGACTGATAAGGGGTGCGCACTGAAAATGGCTACGTCTCCGTCTTTTCCTTTTTCCAGCGAACCCACCCGATCATCAATACCGAGCTGAATGGCGGGGTTGAGCGTAATGAGGCGCAGGGCTTCATTATCGGTCAACTTGCCGTAGCGTTGGGTCTTGCCGGCCTGGTGGAAGAGGTGGCGGATGTAATCGCCGGAGTCGGAGTTAATGGAGGTAACGACACCATTCTTAGTGAGGATGGCTGCATTGTAAGCCGTAGAGTAGTAGACCTCAAATTTATAGGCCCACCAGTCGGCAAAGACAGAAGCGCCAGCGCCAAATTCGGCGAGCTCCGGAGCGACTTTAAAGCCTTCGTTTACGTGCTGGAAAACGAGTTTTGTGATGCCGAAGTCTTTACAAACATTCATGAGCATCAGAATCTCATCAGCGCGATAGGAGTGACAATGGATGATGATGTCGCCCTTCAGAATATCTCCCAGCGCTTCCAGGCGGCGGTCGTACATGGGGGGCACTGCCGATGGATTAGCGGCTTTGTTTTTGTTGTAAGCCTCCTGTGCGGCCAGGTATTGCTGCGCTTCGGAGAAGCCCCGGCGAAATACCTGCTCAATGCCCATTCGAGTACGGGACATTAGTCCACCACCTTCACCGTGAACCCGCATGGGGTTTTCGCCCAGAGCGAACTTGATGGTCCGCGGAGCGCCTTCCATCTTCAGGTCATTGGGGTTGAAGGTGCCGTAGCGGAGTTTGATCGTCTCACACTGTCCGCCAATGGCATTAGCCGAGCCGTGCATGGCGTGGGTGGCGGTGACGCCACCGGCTAGCGCCCGGTAAATGCCTACGTCGAGTGGATCGAGGACATCGCCCGTTCGCACTTCAGCAGTAATCGGGTGGGTCGCTTCATTCACCGCATCGAGTGCGATGTGAGAGTGAGCGTCGATGATGCCGGGCATGACGAACTGACCGGTAGCATCTACCGTCTTCGCACCAGAAGGGGCTTTCAGGTTTTTACCGATACGGGTGATGATACCGTTTTCAATAACGACGTCAGTGTTTTCCAATACGCCGTCGGTCACCGTCAATACGGTACCGTTTTTAATGTGGATGCTGCCTTTCTCTACCTGGCCGACGAGCGTGCTCACGGCTAGTAGTAAGAAGAGCATCAAGCTTTGCTTGAACATTGATTTTTATGTTTGATTCCAGGCGAATAGGCCGTGGAAGGTTTTGTTAGTTGCGGGTTACAAGTTGCAGGTTGCAGGTTGTGAGGTTGCAGGTTACGAGTTGCAAGAGGCAAGTTGCGGGCTCCTACTTTTTGGGTTCCCGGTCTCCTTCTACATCAAAGGAACCGAAACTTCCGGCTGACATGCTGCCTTCGAGGCTGTTTCCATCAATGGTCAGGTCAAAGGAAACCGTGACGGTTTGTCCGCCGCCTTCGGTGGTGTAGCTGAAAGTGAGGTTGTCTCCATCAAGGCTCATGTCGCTTATTTCTTGGGTTCCCATGCCGCTGACGAGCTTGCCGCTCAGGCTGCCGTCTTCATCGACGATCGTCAACGTAGGGCTGGCCATTTCAGCCATTGGAACGTCGATCTCTAGGTTCCAGTCACCAGCGGCCATAACTTTAGCTTCGGGATCTCCTGGTTTTTTCTTCTTTTTCTTCTTCACCTCATACTCGGAGGGCATTCCGTCTACAAAGACGTAGCGGATGTTAGATCCTTTGGCGAAGTACGGCTGGTCAGTAACCACCAGGTTGGCAATCTTACCTTTTTCCACGGTGCCCATGATGTCGGACAGACCGAGCATCCGAGCCGGCTCAGTGGTGAGCGCGGCCAGGGCCTGATCTTCGGTGAGGCCGGCTTTAATCATACGCTCCAGGTTGGGGCGTATGTCTTTGGCCTTGGCGTTGAGGGTAGAAAAGCCGAAGGAAAGTCCCGCCTTGTTCAACATCGCTGCTTGCTCTTCGTGCAATTGCTGGGCCGCAGCGCGCTGCTTTTCCAGCATCATTTTCTCCTTGTCGGTTTCTTCTTCCTTTTCTCCTTTCTTCCCTTCCTCCTTTGCCTTGGGTAGATCAAGCGTGAGGAAGAGGCTGGCGCTGGAGCCTTTGAGGTCAGCAATGGCCTTCTGGCCCATCGTTACGTCAGCCAGGGCGAGTGGGAAACCCAGTTCCTTGCTGAGGCTAATGGCGCGGTACATTTCTTTAATGCCGTCAACGGCGAAGAAAATGGCACGCTGGCCATCGATGCTCTGCCCAAAGGCGTCCAGTACCTCGTTTTGGGCGGGGCGGCTCATGCCTCGGGCATTTTTAGCGTAGTTCTGACCGTGGGTTTTGTGCTGGCGAGCTTGTGTATACAATTCCCGGAACTTAGACATGATGGCCATGTCCGTATTCGGATAGACGCCCGATGCCCCTTGGAATTGGGCGAAGAGAGAACTTCCTTCACTGACGACCATTTTACCCGCCTTGTCACCGTCCAATAGGATAACGGCTCCCTGGCCAGGAAGCATTCCTCCACGAGGTACGACGTGGGCGGCGGTAAAGCCGATGGCGCGCATTTCGGACAGGCTCTTGTCGGTGGGGGAGATCATATCCGCCACACTGCGTTCTGTCTGAATGCCGGCGCGTTCGTAGGAGGGGTTGTACTCTCGTTGCCCCCGGCCACGGTTACCTCTTTCCTCTTCCTTGGGCTTCGGGATGCCCAGGTTAGAAAGCCCGTCAATGAAGCCAGCGTAGATGTACATCGAGTCGGCTTCCAGTACTTTGGCATCAGCGGGTGCTTTGAGGTCTTTGCCAACAGCTTGGATGAGCCCGTCTCGGATCAAGACGCCACCCAGATCGATGACCTTACCGGGAGACTGCACCACGAAGGCGTTATTGAGGAAAAAAGCGCGGGTTACCGGCGGCCGGTCTTCGGCGCTTTCCTGGGCGCTCAGACCAGACGGTAACAGCAGGAGTAGGCTGCAAATGCAGCCTAGCAGATACTTCATCATGTTGATTTGGTTAGTGAGTGTGGTAGTGAATAGTTTGGGTAAGGTAAGGAAAATGATTAGTAGTGTTTTTGGTAGAGACGCTATGCGTCGAGCCGGTCAAGGGAGCGTAGCGACTTTGGCCATGTAACACTTTCCATAACAGAAAGCTACCGCACTTACTCGCTTCGGGAGCCTTCGTCCCCGTTCGCGCTCGACGCATAGCGTCTCGACCAGTGTAACACCCAGTCTGATGGTGGAAACGCTATGCGTCGAGCCGGTCAAGGGAGCGAAGCGACTTTGACCGTGGATTAGGCGCAACCGCAGGTGCAAGGTGAAGTAAATAAGAGCAAGGTGCCCTGAACGAAGAGTCGCCTCTCTGATTATCGGTGCTTTTAGAGAACAAATCGGGCGCATTTTGGTACTTAGTGTAAGAGATTGCACTAAGGTTTGCTAATCCCATAAATAAAGGGCAAATTTGCCCGCTCATAGTTAACATTGACCCAAGTGGTTTTGACCACTTAACCCAAGAAGAATATATTATGGCTGAGGTGATTCGGATGCCGCGCATGAGCGACACGATGGAAGAAGGAAATATCGTTGATTGGCTGGTAGCTGAAGGGGACTCCGTAGAGCCCGGTCAGACATTGGCTGAAGTGGAAACGGACAAGGCGACGATGGAGCTTGATTCCTACTTCGAAGGGGTGTTACTTCACATTGCCGTTAAAGAAGGCGCCGTGCCGATTGATGGTGTTATTGCCGTTATCGGTGAAGAAGGCGAAGACTGGAAAGCAGCCATCGCTGCCGCCGGAGATGGCGCTGCCGCTGCCCCCGCTGAGGCCCCTGCTGCTAAAGAAGAAACCCCTGCACCTGCGCCCGCTACTGCTCCCGCTCCCGCACCCGCTGCCCCCGCAGTAGCTACGGATGATCGGATTAAAGCCAGCCCCCTGGCTAAAGCGATGGCTAAAGAAGCCGGCATTGACATTTCCACGATCAGCGGTTCCGGAGAGAACGGTCGTATTATAAAGGCTGATGTTGAGAAAGCTAAAGCGGCCCCCGCTGCTCAACCGGCTCCTGCAGCACCGGCTGCTCCTGCTGCCGCTCCTGCCCCGGCCGCCGCTCCTGCTCCTAACGTACCGGCCTTTGCCTTTAACGCAGGTGGGGATAACTTCGAGGAAGCCCCCGTCAGCCAGATGCGTAAGGTGATTGCCCGCCGTTTGGGAGAGTCTAAGTTTACAGCGCCTCACTTCTATGTGACCGTAGAGATTGCCATGGATAAGGTGTGGGAATTCCGCAAGAAATTGAATGCCGTAGCACCGGTGAAGATCAGCTTCAACGACCTGGTAGTAAAAGCCTGTGCCGTTAATCTGACGAAGCACCCCGTGATCAACTCCAGCTGGATGGGCGATAAGATTCGTACCAACCACGACGTAAACATCGGGGTAGCGGTTGCTATTCCGGACGGACTACTGGTTCCCGTTGTTCGCTACGCCAACATGAAGAGCCTTAGCCAGATCAACATGGAAGTCAAAGAACTGGCTGGCCGGGCGAAGAACAAGAAACTCAGTCCCGATGAAATGAGCGGAAACACCTTCACAATCTCTAATCTGGGAATGTTCGGTGTGGAAGAATTTACGGCCATCATTAATCCGCCGGATGCCGCCATCATGGCCATCGGCGGTATTCAGGACAAGGCGGTCGTTCGTGACGGCGCCGTTGTTCCCGGCAAAGTGATGAAGGTTACCCTGAGCTCCGATCACCGGGTGGTAGACGGCGCTTCGGCGGCGGCTTTCCTTAACGATGTGAAGGCTTGTTTGGAAGATCCGATTCGGTTGATGGTGTAGTTATTTGCACTGGTCGCTTCGCGACGCTTTTTACACACAGGTACACAAAGGCACAAAGTTCACCAAGAGACTTTCCATAAAGGAGGGAATCTTGATGGGGTTTGTGCTTTTTTGGTGGTGGGCAGTAGTACTACGACTTAAATTTATACTCGCCTTACTAGTATCGAAAAGCAAGGCGCTCTTAGGTCATTTGTTAGTCTTGCGTTTAATGGCGATATTTAGCCAAGCAACGCAGCTTCTCGGAAGTGTTTATTGGAAACAACGTCATTTTTATTTGGTGGGAATTGTTGGTTTTATTGGGCTTTTGAGGTGAAAGGTGCGTAGGGAGGTTGGTTGAATGCAATTCGGATACCATACGTTGTGTGCCATTATAAAAAATGAAAAGTAGTATAACCAAAATAAGCATTTTGATTATTATTCTTGTCTCCTGTGGAGAAAGGAAAAATGAGGCTGTCTCAATTAATGAAACCAAATTCAGTGAATTAAGCTATTATGAACAAATCAATCAAATAAGAAAAAACACGTCAAAGGATTCTGTCTTGTCATTTGACAAAGAATTTATAGTTAGGGAAATATTGGGGGGGGGATTTGAATTAGAAATAGATAAATACCTCAATGAAGAATGTTATCCAATTCGTGTAAGCAGAGAAGTTCAGATTCAAAATTTTGAAGGCTTCCAAAACCTTGGAGATATTGATAATGATGGAATAGATGACAGCGTATTCGTATTAGACCGATTGAGCTATTGTGAAGAAGGACAATCTTATTACTTTTCAAATCCAACAATAGAAAGAATTTACACCGAATCGAACTGTTGTCATCCAAATAGTACCTTCAGTATCGGAGACATTGATGAAGACGGAAGAAATGAAATTGGTCAATACTATTCAAGTTGTGCAAGTAGGTATAAAAGAATTAACTTCTGGACTCTAAGAGGAGATAGGTGGGAAGAATTAGGAGAATTTGCATTTACTCTAAATGATGAATACCAAGTATTTGAAGATTTCGACAAACTTTACAAAAAGAAGGCCAAAGGAGTTTTTGAATTCCTTGAAATATCAGATGTCAATGTAAATGGAGAATTAGTCAAGGAGTGGAAAACAATTGAAATGAGATAAAAGGAAAACGGCACACACACAACAAGTAAAACGTCCATGTTCGCTTCGTACCTTGCTCATACGGCGATTACTTTAACCGCAGACTGTGTAAAAAGTCTTTGAAACCCAACAAACTCGCCGTGTCTTAACAACAGTTCCGGGAGTATTGCATAAACTGTGTCAGTAATTATTCCTAAGATTTAAGGAATAAAGAAAAAGAGATAGAGCCCGTTTTTCCAGATTCTCCTGTGGAGGGTAACGGAACAGGAGAATCTGGGAAAACTGGTTGCGTAATCTAGAGGTCAAGGCGTAATCGCTCATCATAAATGATGGGCCGTTGAGACAGGATATGATTTCCCCAACACCGACGCTCAAAGGTCCTTCCAGGACGCTTCGAGGTCGGCTCAATCCCGAGCAAGGGACCTCGAAGCGTCGCGGAGCGACCTTCGAGCGTCCCGGCAAAGAGTCAGGCTTCCCAGAAACAGATTTTTACTACCTTGTTGCAAACAAAAGAAATCATGCAACCCCGCTTACTCCCCCTGCTCATTCTAACCCTCCTTTGCACCTGCGTCCGCGCCCAGATAACGGACCCGAAAGCGACGGAATTTTATGAGCCGGTGCCTCCGAAAGTTCAGTCTTCTCCGGTGCTGGTGCCTCCACCATCTGATGCGATCGTTCTGCTGGGGAAAGGTGCTGATGCCGCTGAGTGGGTCAGCGTAAAATCGGGCGGAGCCGCCGAATGGACGCCCGAAGGCAATGACCTCGTGGTGAAGCCCGGCAGCGGTGCCATCAAAACCCGCCGCACCTTCGGCGACGTACAGCTGCACGTAGAATGGCGCAGCCCCAACGAGCCGGACAAGGAAGGCCAGCAGCGTGGCAACAGCGGCGTCTTCTTCCACGGCCGCTACGAAGTACAGGTGCTGGAAAGCAACGGCAGCGATACTTACACCAATGGCCAGGCCGCTTCGATCTACAAAGAGAGCCCACCGCTGGTTAACACGACTTCTAAAATGGGAGAGTGGAACAGCTATGATATCATCTTCTCGGAGCCAGTGTTTAACAAAGACGGCATGGTCGTTCGTCCTGCCTATTTTACCGTGTTTCACAACGGCGTGCTCGTTCAGAACCACTGGGAACTGAAGGGGACGACGGCTTA
>CALIGP010000314.1 GCA_938021455.1 uncultured Lewinella sp.
TCCATACAGATCAAATCTCCGTATTCATAGGGACCAGGCTTAGGCATAACATTACTTGCTGTCTTCGTTAGAGCCAAATCAACCAGACAAGGGTCAAAAGGACCAGACATTGCCGTAGCCGTACAGGCCGTTGCTTCCTGGAAGGCAGCAGAAACGTTGTAGAGATCGGTGCTGCTGCATCAAGTAACACATCAATGACCGTTTCGCTACCCGCTAGTTCGCTAACGGTGAACGTGCTCATCGTACCGTTAAAGTCAATTTCAAGGATGTCGTTACCATCCCCAAACTGATCGTAGGTATAGGGGTTTCCGTCCCAGGTAGCAATCACCTGTACGCGACGAGCCAAAGCCCCCGTTCCATCAGGTACACATTCACTGACCAGGAGTTCGAGTTCTAGCGAACAATCAGGAATAAAGCCAGCATCGATGGTAAAGTCTTGTTCATCCAGCGGTAGGAATGTGGCGGGTGTTATCCCCGTTATCGGATCAGCGTCACTGTCATTTACATCATCTCCGGCAGCGTCATTCATGGTGAAGACGAAGCCGTTAGGCAAGATAAATTCTACGGCATAGTTTCCGGCGGGAAGCATATCAAAAAGATACATTCCATCGGGGCCGGTCATTGTAGTACTGATAATCGCTCCGGTATTAGCATCAAGCAGGTTAACCGTAACCATTCCGATTCCAGGTTCCATCGGGTCTTGTAGTCCATCCTCATTAAAGTCAAACCAAACGGTGTCACCAAGGGCAGTATTAGCACCTCCACAATTAATGGCAGTAAGATTAACCGAGTAGGTAGCCGGACAGCCTCCGCCACCAATATCATAAGACAGTGTGTACACTTCAGAAGCGCTGACGTTATTAACCGTAGCGAATTTACCATCGGCAGAAACAGTAAGTCCTGCTGAAGGTGACCAAACGAAATTGCTGGCGTTCGGATCATTTACCGTAGGTAAATCATATGGTGTCCCCATACAAGCCTGGACATTTATTACATCCATTACGGCCGGTGCAATGGTTACACTTACGACTTGGTCGTCAAAACAAGGAGCATTCGATGTTCGCAGCGTGTACTGAAGCGTTATGGGTGCACCGGAATTATTTGCCGGGGCGGTGAAAACAGTGGGAGTGTTTTCCGTATCTGAAAGATTACCAAGATCTGAGCCATTGACAGACAGCCATTCAGATTCATAGCCCGTTACGGACATAGGACCAATGGTTACTTGTTCACCGCTACAGACGTCGAATTCTGTTTCGTAATCGAAGATGATTTCAGGGCGGAAAGTATTGGAAGATACTTCATTACAAGTACAGGTAGTTTCCGGATTAAGAACACCAATTACCGTACAAATATTAGACGCGGGGAAAGTGGCCATATCACTGATCACGATCATTTGTCCTGGCCCAAGTGGCTGCGTAATAACGGTATCAAGTGAGAAAAGGTAGGTATCCGTTTCGTCATCAAAGCTACCGTTGTTATCGACGTCTTCGTAGATATCAACCGTAATACTGTTTCCAGGATCAAGGGTAAAACCGAAATTGGTTAGCTTAACGGAGAAATCAGACGTAGCAGTCCCAGCTCCCGGGTCAAGTGTTATATCTCCATCAATGAAATCAAAATCATAATCGGGTTTTTGAATATTGACGGTCTGGAAGGCCTCACCTGACACCTCTGTTACGGAACAAATTTCGCCCATACACTCCGCTTCAAAGCTGGTATAGGCTTCCAGTGCAATTTCGGTTTCTCCACAAAGCTGGGCAGCATCTACTGCCATTACATCAATATCGAAAGTAACCATATCTCCACTTGTAAGCCCTACCAATAGCGGCCAAACGAGCGTTTGCTCTCCTTCTTCTCGGATTTCAGACGGATTGATTCCTGTCGGCGCATTAGTTCCAGGAACATAGGAGTCAGGAACGTATCTGAGCCCCTCCGGGAGTATTATTCTAACAGAATCAAGATTTGTAATTTCAGCTTCTCCAATAGTGATTTTGGCACTAGTGGTAGCAGCCTCCATATTACAGGCGTTAAGTTCCAATGCTGCTGGAGCGATTTCTAAATCCAAGCCAGGTTCCGAAGGTCTGAAAAGAACTCGTCCAGATCGGCGGCGAACGGGTCGAATGGCTGCTCCACAACTATTTCTGGAGGTTAGGATAAACAAAGCTCTCCGTCCGGAAGCGGAACCACATTCGGTTAATGCGTTAAACTTGAACGAAACGGCACTATTGTCAGGGTCCTTCGAACCTACCAGTCCTTCCGTAGCAAGTACGTCATCATATTTTGATAAATTAATGATTAACCTCCTAGCTGAAGGTCTAGCGGGGTCTCTAGTGACATTCACAAAACTACCACCAAGAGCAGGGCTAGGGTTTGCAAACATTAACGAACCTGTCTCGTAAGTTTGTCCCGCAGGTAAATCAATGATCAATTTCATATCCCTGACGTACCCCAAATCAGAACTAAGGATCTCAACCTCATAAGGCACCGGATCACAAAGGTCAATAATTCTATTTACTGCCGGTGCTGGTTCGTTGATAACCATCGAGACATTAGAATTTGCACTCGTTAGCATGATACTGGAAGGGTCAGTACAGGTAGCATCATTAATCGTTTCCGGATAACCGCCACAGTCCCAACCGGCCACGAAGTCGATTGTCTCAGTAGCACAACTATTCTTAGTGAAAAAGACGTTTAGTAACCGCTCACTAACACCTGAGATATTCCCCAGTTCGTAAATACCAAACTGGTTCGGCAGTAATTCGTCGCCCGTATTTGCATCCTCTATCCTGGTAATAATTACGGCACCGGTTGCCTGTGGGTACAGAAAAGCATTCTGAGCCGATGGTGTCTCAAGGTTCCTAACTCGGATGGCAGCCACGTCATTACCACTACAGAGACGGATAACGTCTTGATCAGAAATAACAACCAATTGCGCTGCTCCCAAGTATTCAAAATCAAGCTCCTGCAAGTCATTGGCAATTTCGTCCGTACAGAAGATATTCTCTTCAACGGATTCAAAAAATTGATAAGAGTAATCATACTCCCCTTCAATCGATTCGCAATTACCCTGAATACGAGGATACATATAGACCCGGTATCCTTCATCTGGTGGAATTTCCGCCAAGCCTAAACTACGGAGATAATCACCGACCAAAAAAGTTACCTCATCCCCGTTTACGGCAAAGTACTGAGCGGGTATGGATGGACTGGCAAGCCCCCTCGTATCAACGATACTGTTTGCCGGTGCAATTATTTGTTGTATCAAAATGTCCCATTCATCCAGGCGGAAGGCAAATTCACTAGGCTTAGTGAATACCAGCCTATCGGGTAAGCCAAGCGGGCGTATTTCGTATGGGAATTCATCAATCCCAGCCCCACCAATATTTCGGTCATAGCGTATTGTCCAGCTAGGTAAATCACAGGCACCAAAATCATCTTCGGAATTAGAAAATACCGTAGTGAAACCAATTTGGGTCATCTGACCAAGTAGGGGATTACACTGAAAGACGCCACCTACGCCAAATTCATCATCCGACACATAAAAACGAGGTTCATAGTTAATGAGCCTAAACTGATCGGTAATAGCATCCTTTTCTGTATATACCAAACAGACCGCTACGCTATCGCCTTCTTCGAAAAGGAAATTAGTTGGCAGGCCACAACCAAAGTTGTTAAGCGCATCTCTCGAGTAGTCTACAATAATCCGCATATTGGGATAATCTGGTGTAACCGGTACGGCGGTACACTCATAGAGGGTGTTCCCATCACTGGCATCGTAAATCGCAACGCGAGCGGAAAGCGGTGTGAAGTTTTGATGAATGAAGGGGAAGGTGACAAAACCGTGGGTAAAGTCCTGATCATCGTCTGCGTCCCGGACGATTCCCTCCAAGGTAGTTTTGATGGTATCGCCAGGTAGAAAACGGTCCGTTTCAATGGTCATGGGGTCTACTGTCCCACTTGGAATTTGATCGTTATTATCGTCCGCGATTCCGAAATTGATTCGTTCAATGGAAAGATTTGAGAACGTAATGCCATCACACTCACAGTTAGGGTCTGTTGGTGGACAAACCAACCGTAGTGGTAGATCTGACGGGTCCCAAATTTTTTGAGTCGAACAAGATGCCGCACAAGTAGGATCGACGGTAAAATCGAACTGCGCATCAATCAATACGTCAAAATAAGCGTTACCACAAGCAGGTTCTGGCTTCTCGGAACAGTCTACAGTTATGCAAAAGTCAAACTGCCCGCCACCAGCGTAGTTGAAACCATTAGGCCTTCCCGTAGGAGCAAAGGTGACACGTAGTTCATCATCAGCCCCCGTACCGTTATCAATGTATTCTTCACTTTCTGCCGTAAAGGTCATCCCGTCACGATCGGACCAAACAAAAGAGCCAGGAACATAATCTACGCCACAGGGTAAGTTAAAAACTGCTTCTAACTCTGCATCGGGATAAGCACCCGTCAACCAGTCCAACTGCATATTTGTGACAAAATAAGTCACACACCCTTCTTCTTCAGAGAAAAGCGAGGTAGGCCCTTCGGGAAAACCCGTTATAAAAGCATCAAAGCGACCATTAGGGTCAATGTCTCTCCGATTGCCCAAATCATCTAAACAGCGATCAAAGACTGTTTCTAATCGGAATCGATGCCAATATTTATTGCGAATATCGCAGGAGTTGCAGTCACAGCTAGCTGTCAACTGGTAGGTAACTAGTACACTTTCGCCCGGTAAAAGGTCAACATTGTCAATCGTCAAGCCAGCATCACGAACTCCCGGAGCCCGACAATCCGTGGCAATTGTAGTGAACCTAGTCGTACTGCTAACAGTAGAATTATCACTTTCTCTGACAATCATAATAGAACCAAGATCCAGTGCCATTCCTCTGCCACCGTTTCCGTCCGCAAAAATCCGGAAGTCAATGTTAAGCGCAGGTGCAGTGCCATCGTTGGTCAGTCTCATGGTAACTTCCGAAGGCTCATCAACGTAGCAAGCAGGTCGGGTACTAGAAACAACCTCCATCTCAATCCTTGGCGCTAACAGCGCAAAACTCACACCTGTGTCAATGTAATCACCTTGCGGTTTGTCTTGGCAATCCACGTCTCCCTGACAGCCAAACTGGGCCCGACGCATAATATCGTTCGGATCCAAAGTACACTCGACCGTTAGCCAGTTTTCTTCAGGGAAAATGGATTCTCCCCGATCAAAGGTTTCTCCCAAACCGGCACTCAAAAGTGCCGCCGAAGTAATGGTATAGCAATCTTGTCCATTTGCCGAAAACGCAGGGCCGCCTGCAGTGATATCCACCGTGCCTACTATAATGCTTTGGGTTTCGATGTACCCCAAATTATTACTTACGCAGTAAGTAACCTCTGAAAGTGAGCCGAAGCCATTATTCACCACTCTGGGCGTTGCGGTAGTTAAAAGGCCAAGGTAGACCCCCATGATGGTTGGTGTGCTGGTCGGGATGGATAAATCAGCCGCCAAAATTTGCACAGCTTCACTTTCAACCGTTCCAGTACCTCCATTAATAATATTAAGGATTAGCTCAAGATCATCTCCTGTAAAATCACAGCCCATTTGATAGTCGACCGTAAATACAACCGATTCTCCTTCGTCAAGATCGCCAACACTTAATTGGCTTCCCGATAGCATGGCAGGTGCAGTAGCCGATAAGTAGGTGATTCCCGTAACATCTTCAAACTCTGCAACAACGTCTTCAGCGTCATCATCAGAATTATTTGTAATCGTTATCGCGAGAGAGTTGACCGGCCCACATATACTGGACGCGTCAGGTACGGTTATCTCGACATCTAAATCCTGGGACATGAGCATTCCCGAAAACAGGAAAACAACCAAAGATACAGCAAGGAGCCTCCAAGGGCTTGGGGCAATGAACTTAAACTTCATGAAACTATGATTTTACAGAAACACAATGTCCTTCAAAGTTGAAGGGAGAAACAAGTAAATCCAGTATTCTTAAGTCGTTAGGTTCATTCTTAGCGAGAGAGAAAAAACAATTTTGCCTTTACGGACTTCAAGGCATGGATAAAACTTATAGACGTAAAGTGGATGACAAAGTTACATCGGAAAAAATTATTAACCCGTGTCGAAACAAGAAAAAAAGCTACAAACTACTCATTACCAATGACTGAGCACGCTTTACCGGTGGCAAACCAGCTAGAATGGGTCCTTAAGCAATTTAGTGCCCCGGTAAATATGAAAACTTAAGCATCAACTTGTTCCTTTATAACTCTACCTTACCACTAAACTTATATCCCTCTATGCAAAAAGGAACCGTCACCAAATCCACCGGATCCTGGTATGCTGTAAGGCTCGACGAGCCAAGTCCAAACGGAGATATTGAACTCCGTTGCCGGGTAGCTGGTAGGTTCAGGTTAGAGGACAAACACCTCACAAATCCCATTGCAGTCGGAGATCGGGTAGCGGTTGTGATTGAAGGAACCGGAGATGAAGAAACCGGAGCCATTCGCCAAATAGAAGACCGTAGTAACTACGTCGTCCGTCAAAGTCCACGCAAAAAGCATGAACTACACCTGCTGGCTTCAAACATTGATCAGGCGGTATTGATTGTAACCTTGGTTTACCCGGACGTAAAGCTGGGATTCATCGATCGGTTTCTACTGATGACGGAGCCATTCGGCATCCCCACTACCATTGTTTTCAACAAAGCAGACCTCCTGGAGGACGAAGACATGGAGACCTACGAAGTTATTGCTTCGATCTATCAAGACATTGGTTATGATGTATTACTCGTTTCCGCGGAGAAAGGAACCAACCTTGATCAGTTTAAGGATCTGCTGAAAGACAAGCGAAGCCTCCTTAGCGGGCAATCTGGCGTAGGGAAATCTACGCTAGTAAACGCCATTGCTCCGGAGCTGGACCTACGCACTGGAGAAATATCCGATTACACCGGCAAAGGAACCCATACTACAACCTTCGCCGAACTCTTCGACCTACCTTTTGGCGGCGAAATTATTGACCCTCCGGGCATTAAAAATTTATCGTTCAACTACCTAAAACCCATCGAGATCGCCTACTACTACCGGGAGATCTTCGCCCTCAGCCCGGAGTGCCGTTTTGGCGGCACTTGCCTCCATAAAAACGAGCCCGGCTGCGCGGTCATCGCCTCCGTGGAAGCAGAGGATGATCAAGTGACCGATCTTCGCTATCACAGCTACCTCACCCTGCTGGCTGAAACCGAAGGGCAGAACTACTGGGAACGTAAAAAAGTCTGAGGAGACGAGCAAAAGCTAGCGTCTCCCCAGAACCCTACCTGGCACCTGCGTATCGCGCCCAAAAACTCTTCACTATTGAACTGAAGATGAGACTAGTCTTGGTAAGAAATCTCTAGTGTACCGTTAATAACAAGTTTACGGCCCGCTTTCCGGGCTTCCATGAAGAAGTGACGTGCTTTCTGCTTTTCTTTAAGCAGCTCAGAGATACGGCCACTTAGTTCTTCGGTCTCACAATCACAGTCGCCAATGAGCTTCTGTAAACGCTGCACTTTGTGAAAATTGATCTTCTCACGAATCAGCGCATCAATGATGTCGTTGGCTTCAGAGGGCGTAAACTCTCCTTCGATCAGGTTTACTTTTTGGATTACTTCAGTGGATATCATAATTGAATTTATTTAATATTGATGATTGTTAAAAAGCTTTTTCGTTGTTGGCTCAGCGCCCTACTATAAACTTCCCGCCCGTAGAAACAAAAGGGAAAGCAAAATGAGAGAACAAGTCATGATCTCCTTAAAAAAGAGCATACCATTAGCCGCTGACAACAACAGTAGCCCAGCCAACCCCATCGGAACCAGGAAAAGGGCATACTTGCGGGAGTAGTCTTTCACGGACTTTCGCTGAAGCTCACCTGTTCTTCGACTTCTTGGCTTCTGATTGACTTTTTGATAAGAACGATTAGTGACTACAGACATACTTTTATGTTTTGCTACCACAAATCTATGCGGGCTTTTAATAACTTTACATTTATATTTTTAATACAAACCATAATATAAATTTATGGACTTCACTTTACGACAGCTCGCAATTTTCTTAAAAGTCGTTGAACATCAGAGTGTTACAAAGGCAGCTGAAGACTTGTTTTTATCTCAGCCAGCAGTTTCCATTCAGCTCAAAAAGCTACAAGATCAATTAGACATCCCCATCACGGAGGTCGTAGGCAGGCAGCTTTATGTCACCGATTTTGGGAAAGAGATTGCTAGCTCTGCAGAAAAAATTTTGGCAGAAGTCCAAGCCATTAGCTATCGCAGTAAGGCGTTTAAGGGCGAGCTTACGGGTAAGCTAAAGATATCCATTGCTTCCACCGGCAAATACGTAATGCCCTACTTCCTGGCAGATTTCATGGCCCAGCACCCTGCCGTTGATCTGGCGATGGACGTAACCAATAAAATGCAGGTAATCCAGAGCTTGGAAGAGAATACGGTAGATTTTTCCCTGGTCTCCGTGCTACCCCAACAGCTTGATTTAAACCGGGTAGAATTAATGAGTAACAAGCTATTTCTGGTCGGTGCCACGGGCCGTAGTAAGCCCGGCACTTCAGCCCGAAAAATACTAGAACAACAGCCTCTTTTATTTCGCGAACAAGGCTCTGCTACCCGGGACGCCATGGAGCGCTTCCTGACGAGCAAAGATTTTTCCGGTGCTAAGAAAATAGAATTAACTTCCAATGAAGCCCTTAAACAAGCCGCTATCGCCGGGTTGGGTTATTCCATCATGCCATTGATCGGCATTAAGAACGAACTCAGGAACGGAGACCTGGAGATCATTCCCTTTCGTGGCCTTCCCCTCGTTAGCCACTGGAACCTGGTGTGGCGAAAAAGCAAAAAACTATCTCCCGTTGCGGAAGCTTTCCTGGCTTATGTACAGGAAGAGAAAGCGCGCATCATCGAAGAAAAATTTGAGTGGTACGAGCAGTATTAGGAAAGGAGCAGAAAAATCTGGCGCGGACGCAGGGGCAGGGGCAAATTATTAGAAGCAATGATGTCTTAAAGCGTCAGTTTTGTCTCCAACTCAAGGGTGTTCATCGAAGAATCAAGCACTAAGCCAACCTCAGCCCCCTTCAACTTGTACTCCATCGTGCGGTAGCCCATCAAATATCGCATACTCCATATCTCCTTCCCGTGGTTCAGACCAAACTCGCCAAGGCTCTCCTCTCCCCCTTTTCCCTGCTCTATGGGCTGGGCGTGAGTTTCCGTAACTGGACCTACCGGCGGGGCCTGCAGAAAAGTATTTCTTTTTCCGTGCCTGTCATCAGCGTTGGTAACCTTAGCGTAGGTGGTGCCGGTAAGACGCCACACATTGAGTACCTCATCCGGGGGCTTGACCCTTACCTGGAGATTGCCACACTCAGCCGCGGCTACCGCCGAAAGACCAAGGGGTACCTACACGTCCGTCCCAATATGAACGCCGAGCAGGTAGGCGACGAACCGTTACAATTCGCCCGCAAGTTCCCCGAAGTACTGGTTACGGTCGCGGAAGAGCGCGCCTTTGCTATCCCTAAGATCATGGGCCAAAAGCCCTCCACACAGTTGGTGTTGCTCGACGATGCTTACCAGCACCGGTCCGTCAAGCCAGGTCTAAATATTCTTCTCACAGAGTTTGACCGCCCCTTCACCCGAGACTACCTCCTACCCAGCGGCCGTCTTCGCGAATGGCGCTCGGGCTACACCCGGGCCGACATCATTATCGTCAGTAAATGCCCCAAAGAAATGGACCGTGCTACCGCCGATAAACTCATCGAAGAAATTGCCCCCCTACCCCACCAGCGGGTCTTTTTCACCTACTACGATTACGCAGCACCGTATTATATGCTCGATCATCGCTACCGCCTGAAAACGGAGGAAGACGTCAGTTTGCTGCTCATCTCCGGCATCGCCCGAACGGACTACCTGCTGGAACACCTCCGCCGCGAAAGCCCCCACGTGCAAACGCTCGATTACGAAGACCACCATTACTTCGATCGCCGTGACCTGGCCAACCTCCAACTCCGCTTTAAGGAAATGCCCGGCAAACACAAAGCCATCATCACCACCGAGAAAGACGCGATGCGGCTGGAGTTGCACCGGGAATACATCGCCAAAGAGAAGTTGCCCATTTTCGTGCTTCCGTTAGCCGTTCGCTTTCACTTCGATGAAGGTCCGGACTTTGATACGTTGGTGCGGGATTATATGTTGGAGTTTAAGGCCTAAGGGAGACGCTGCGCTTTTAGACGAAAAAATCGCTGCGCTCTTTTTTTCTTTTAGACGGCCTTCGGCCTTTTAGACGCTGCCCTTTTAGCCCCCCAAAGACCATAGCTGTAGCCCTACTAGCGCAGCGTCTAAAAGCAAACAAGCGAAGCGCGCTTTGCGTCTACAAGCGCAGCGTCTACAAACGAGCGAAGCGAAGGTCTAAAAAGGAAAGCAAGCAAAGCACGCTTTCCGTACCTTCACCCCATGTCAAAAATTGTCTTCTGGATTTTCCACTTCATGAGTCGCTGGATGATTCGCCTCTACTACCCCGCCATGGAGGTAGAAGGCCGTGAGCGTGCTAACCACCCTGGACCGACACTACTGTGTGGAAACCACCCGAATACATTGATTGACCCCTTGATTGCGGGTATCCACCTGGATTACCAGACCTATTTCCTGGCGAATGCTTCCATGTGGATGAACCCAGTCATGGCCTTCGCCATTGACCCCTTCTGCATTCCTGTAGCACGGCCACAGGACAAAGAAAAGGGAGCCACCAAGGGCGTAGACACCGACGAAATTTTCAACCGCACTTTTCGTGGTCTGGAGAACGGCAGCGTGGTCTACATCGCGCCGGAGGGCGCTAGTGAGCTGGAGCGTAAGCTCCGCCGCCTCAAAGGCGGCGCCGCCAGCATGGCTCTTGAAGCCGAAAAACGTAATGACTGGAAGCTGGGCCTCTCCGTCCAGCCACTGGGTGCTAACTATGAAAGCCCGACGACCTGCTTCAGTCGTGCCTTCATCCGCTACGGAGAGCCCATTGATATTCTGCCCTTCCGCGAACAGTATGAGGAAAGCCCCATGCGCGCCATCCGCGCGCTGACCAACGAGCTAACCGCCAGTATGCAGAGTCTGGTCATCCAAACCAAAAACAAGGCCGAAGAACACCTGCTTCGCCCGATTGAGCGGGCCATCCAGAATGAACGCCCCCTCACGGTGAGTAAGCACCATTATCGTACGCAAGACATCTTGTCCGCTCTCCGGGAAATGCCCGAAGAGAAACTCGAATCTTTACGAGAGACCGCTACGACCTACGACCAATTACTGCGCAAGAATGGCCAGCTCGACATCGAGTTTAGTAACCACCCTGATCGGAAGCTGCACGCGGGTACCATCTTGGCACTCCCCTTCTTCCTGTATGGACTACTTAACCATGGCCTCTGGCTTATCCTGATCAACGCCATCTGGAAGGCTCTCGGGATTGATCGGGGCTATAAAGCCACCTTTCAGACGCTGGGCAGCTGGTTCGTCCTACCCACTACTTACCTGATTCAAGTACTACTCTTCAACTGGGTTTGGCCGGCAGGCTGGGGCTGGCTCTACCTGCTCAGCCTCCCCGTTTCCGGCCTCTTTGCGTTGAAGTACTGGACGACCTACCGGGCGTTTTGGGCGGGGCGGTTTTCGGGGTCGAAGAAAGAGGATGAGCAGTTGCGGGAGTTGCGGGGGCGGATGTTGGCGGGGGTGCCAGTATTAGATTAGGCTATTGGGAAAGGTGTTGTACCTTAGCTCTAGGTATACTCTATTAACACCAACAATATGCGCTTCTTACTTTTGCTAACCATTTCCAGCTTTTGCTGGATCTTAAACGCACAAACCGTAACCTTCGAGGACGAGATCGTTGACCTGAATCAAGACCGGGAAGACACGAGAGTTCAATCCGTCCAAGAACTGGGAAATGGTATTCTGATTACTTACAACAAGTCACTTGTTTTACCCGGAGGACTGCGATACTTCGATGGCAACTCTGTTACAGAATTGTTTAATGAACCCACGAGAACAACTTTTGTGGGAGGTAACGAGACCGGTGCTTTAGTTGCCGGAACCAATGATGGGACTGCTCTATTTGCCGTAACAGAAACATCTTTGAGTCCCCGTAAGATCATGGACGTCCCGTTTGGAGGAACCTCCGCAAGCCTTACGGTAAATGGAGAAATCTATTTCCTTTATGGTAGTAATTTCTATCGCATTAATGAGGAGCTTACGGAGATTACGGAGCTGGCCGATGAAATAAATCCAGGCGGTCAGCCAGTTACGTTCCAAACTTTCGGTAGCTACGTATATCTGGCCACAGAATCCGGTGTGTACGCAACGGACGGGACAGCGGCAGGCACCTTGCGAATGGTCGATGGTCCGGCTTACCCAAACCCTCGTTTAGTAGAATCAGCAGGTAAGCTCTATTTCGCAACAATTTCTCAGGCCTATGCAGTCTCTACTGACGCCCTCACCACCGCTATTCCTCTATTTCCTGGAGGAGCCGGCTCACTACCTGATGGGATTACGAACCTAAACCCAACAGAAGACGGAGTAATATTTATGGCGAACACGCCACAACACGGCTGGGAAGTTTGGCGGACTGAAGGTAGCCAAGGCACTACCACCGTCATAGAGGTAATTAGTGGCGCAGGAGATGGCGTCGCTTCCCCAACGTTGATCTCTCCCGTAATTGAAGGAGACGGTTATTTCATCTACCGTGGAGGGGACCCAATTAATTCACGTAGGATTTACATCTCTGATGGTACGATGGCCGGTACGGGAGTTTTGGAGACAATGCCCTCCGGAATTCCCGTTAATGAATTCTGGCGAACGTCACCACTGGCCCAGCTAGCTGATGGCCGGGAGGTATTTTATACCGATTATGCCCAATTTGCACCACCCATGGCGTGGATTTATGACCCCGTAGCAGATGACCTGGAAAGCGTACACACCCTTCCAAACGGCTTCAGAGGTGACACTAACGGTCCTTTTATTGAGGATGGCTATTTATACCTGAACACCTCCTCATCCGGCAACCTGACCGTTGAAGCACTATCACTCGCTGACGGATCCTTTTCTTCGGTCGACACCGATAATCTGATCGAGCGTAGATTTGGTAGAATTGGGAATGAAACGCTCTTTAGCGGTGATTTTGGAAATCAGCTTTACGCACTGGATCTGACCACTCTCACTGCTCGCCCTATAGCGCCCGAGGAGGACGCAACATTTACAGATCTAGTCGTATCAGTGGGGGAGCAGAACTTCGCCTTGTTTGACGCACCTGTAATAAGAAAATCTTTTTACCAGCTAAGCCCGGAATCCTTATTGCCCGTTGATCCGATTCCTCTTTCTGCCAATAGTGCGGGCACAGTATTCTCTGGGCTCGTAGCAACGGATAGTACGATATACTACAACTCATTCAATGGTTTCTACCGATCAGATGGCACTGCTCAAGGTGTGGAAAGAATAAACTTTGCCTCCTTAGGCGCAAGAGAACTTGCAGGGACAGTTGGCAACCACTCCTTATTCATCGACTCAGACGGTAAGTTTGGAATAATCGATGGTGGGTTAGGCTCAGAGACAACGCTTTTGACGCTAGCAACTGGATTTACGGCTTCTTACGGTGAGGTAGCCGTTTCAGATAATACCTTTTACGTTGTTCGCTCTGAAGCCAGAACGAACTTTTTGTCTATAAATGCAACAACAGCAGTAATAGATACTTTATTCACCATGGGCACGGCTTCCACTTTTAATGGCCTTCACTTCTTCAGTTACGCCCAGGAACAGGACATATATTTCTGCTCACCAATAGTTGGCAGAAACGTCGAGATATTCAAATTCAATAAATCCAGCAACGAGACTACTCAAACAGAAATACTCGCCAGCGTCGATGTTAAGCGGTTTTCGGCTCCTCCCATAATCAAGAATGAAAAAATATATGCCTCGGTAGAAAATATCCAGGGAGAATATCAACTGATTAGTATTAACATGCTCACTGAAACAGCAGAAATCATCTATACTTTTCAAGAGTTCAACTCGATTCAGTCTGTTGAGTTATTAGATGAGTCTTTAGCTATCCTGACATCAGAGTTTTTGCTAATGCCGGATAGTGATGGCGAGCTGGTCCCCGTGTACAATGCTTCTTCACTTAGTAACATGACAAGGGTTGCTAATAAGTTATTATTCCTTGAATTCTCCGGTTTTCGAATCACCGACATAACCTCCAAGAGAACACAGAAACTTGGGATATCGGCCTCTGGTTCTTTTTTAACGCAAAATGTCCCTGTTTTCAGTGTAATTGACAGCTTGGCATTTTTTGCAGGAATTGACTTCGGGAACGAGGTCCCAGTGGGCAATTATATTTATGATGGCCGTGAAGACGCACTAGTAAAAGTGGGTAGTATAATGCCCATCAGTGGCAACGCCATCGGTTTGAATGCAATATATAAAGGTCGATTTGCTCATACTGGGTTTACCGAACAAGAAAACAACGAGCTTCATCTGCTCCGTCCAATAAATTTATTAACCCTCACCGGTTCCACCTTTTGGGATGAAAACGGTAATGGTCAGCAGGAGCCAACAGAAAGCGGTGTTGCTAATTTGAAGGTACTCGCTGACGGGGGAGACTTGTTCACTGCCTTTACCGATACGTCGGGCAATTTCAAGTCTTACCTGCCAACGGAGGGAAGCTATTCCATCAGCCCGGCCCTGAACCCATGCCTGGAGGTGACAACCTCTCCTTCGGCCTTTACTATCGACAGTAGCTCGCTATCACAAGGGCCACCTATCATCTTTGGCTTGAGCAGAGTTGACGGAGATGCAGCATCCGAGTTACATCTCAACACGGCAGCTTTGCGCTGTGGCTTCACCGTCCCCGCCTGGGTAACGGTCACCAACACCGGCTGCTCCACTGTATCTGGAACGGTAAATCTGGGCCTTAGCACCGGCGTGGAGTTCGTTGATGCTGAAATAGCTCCACTGTCCGTAGGAGAGAATACTATACAGTGGGCCGTTCCAGATTTAGAAGCACAGCAAACTTTTACCTTTCTCTGCCAGCTAAAGATGCCCACGGAAGAATTTAATGGAGAGGACATCCCACTACAACTTAGTGCCCTCCTCAGCGATGCAAGCAACAGTGAAGTTACCGTCGACACCTTCGCCTACAGCCAGGTACTGAGTTGCGCTATTGACCCAAATGACAAATTAAATTATCCCGTACGCACCGAGCCTTCCCAAAGCAATTACACCCAGACGAACGAGACCATTTCTTACACCATCCGCTTTCAGAATACCGGAACGGATACGGCCTTTACCGTTCGCCTTGAGGATCAGTTGGACGCCAATCTGAATTGGCAAACGTTCAAACCTATATCGGCCAGTCATCAATACAAAGTGACGCTGTCTCCCGACGGAAAACTAGAGGTTTTCTTTAGAGATATACTTCTTCCCGACAGCCTTACCAATGAGCCCCTTAGCCATGGATACTTTGCCTACACTATAATTCCTGATATTGAAACAGAGGACTTCACTCCTGCTTTCAACACTGCCGGGATTTATTTCGATTACAACGCGCCCATCATTACCAACACAACCCTGAACACGCTAGTCGAAAAACTCGACGCAGACAATGATGGCTACCCCTTCTGGGAGGATTGCGAGGACCTTGAGAGTTCTATTAATCCCGGTGCGGAAGAAATTCCCGATAATCAGATAGATGAAAATTGTGACGATGAACTTGGCACCACTTCGGTCAATAATTTCGATGCCTCAAGGCTTAACCTCTCTCCTAATCCAACAAGTAACACGATCAACATTTCAGTTGATGTACCTGGGACGCTCCGTTTAGAATTACATGACGGAAACGGTCGAAAAATCATGGGTAAGGAATTCAGATCTTCCACTCAAATCGATCTTTCTGGTCTGCCCAATGGTATTTACTTAGTCCATCTTATCGGGCCTGACAGCAGGTATGATTACACCACCAAGGTAATTAAGAATTAATGGTTGAGCAGCCCTCCGTACCTTAGCCCCATGACCGCAACCCAACCCCTCACCGCCACCCAAATTCTCACCGAACTTGTCTCCTTCCCTGTTTTAGGCGGAGACTCTAACCTTCCGGTATTAAACTGGATCACGAATTACCTCGACAGCTACGGCGTCGCCTACCAGACCGTCCCGAACGAAGACGGAAGTAAGGCCGCTTTGCACTGCCGGATCGGTCCGGCCGAAGACGGAGGCATCATCCTAAGTGGGCATATGGACGTAGTGCCTACGGTGGGGCAGCCCTGGGACACGGATCCGTTCAAGCTTACCCTGAAGGGCGACAAGCTCTACGGCCGCGGTAGCTGCGACATGAAGGGCTTCCTGGCCTGCTGTCTGGCGAGCGTTCCCATGCTCCTGCGTACGCGCCTTCAAAAGCCCGTCTATTTTGCCTTTTCCTACGACGAGGAGATCGGCTGTATGGCCGGCGACATCACCGCCGAAGCGATCCGTGATTTTTATGACGAAAAACCCGCCGGCGCCATCATCGGCGAACCAACGATGCTGGTACCGATGGTTGGACAGAAGGGGATCATGGTCTACACCACCACCGTGCGCGGTAGCCAGGGACACAGCAGTCGGATCAAAGAAGAAGTAGACGCTATTCACGAAGCCGCTCGCCTCGTGGTCTGGCTCGAAGACAAGATGGACGCCCTAATCGCCGCCGGCCGCACCGACGACCGTTTCCATCCCAACCACACCAGCATTCACGTGGGGACGATCAAGGGCGGATCCGCCTTCAACATCATCGCTAACGAATGCAGTTTCGACTGGGATTTCCGTAATATCCCCATGGATGACGCACAGGACATCATCGATGCCTTTGAAGCGCACTGTGCTGAACGTGTCGCACTTCGCCGTAAGACCTTCCCTGGCTTTGCCATCGAGCACGTAGCGATGCATCCACCCGTCCCTCCACTAGACACTGCCGAAGATGCACCTATAGTGGGCCTAATCAAACAACTCACCGGAGCTACCGAAACCAGCACTGTTGCCTACGCCGCGGAGGCCGGGCAGTTCTCCAACGCAGGCTTCCCCTCCGTCATCTGCGGCCCGGGCGATATTGCACAAGCCCACCGGGCCAATGAGTTCTGCGCGGTAGCGCAGTTGGATGGCTGCATGGAAATGATTGAACGCCTGGCAGAATGGTTACGCTAGGGTAAATTAGAGTTTTCCAGCATTCAAATCTATTGGCTTCCCATCAAGAATCAGTTGCCATGTATAATCTCCATAGCCGAACTCAGCAAGCTTATAATTGGATTAATAAGTACCTCGACAGCGTCCCCACTAACCGCTGGGACGAGACGCCACCCGTAATAGATTCCAATGTAAGCTGGCAGCTCGGCCACCTGACCCTGAGCGCCTATTTCCACTCCATATTGGTGATCAAAGGTCATCAGCCAGATATTCTTCAGGCCGTACCCATAAAAGATTATTCCCGGCTTTACCACCGCACCGCAGCCCGGGAGGTAGTGGGGAAATTTTCTCCAGAGGAGATGTTGACGCATTGGCAAATAATGCAAGTCCGCTCCTTGGAAATCATCGACTCACTCACCGAAGAATACCTAGCAAGTCCGCTCGTGCCAACTGACTTCCCCCACCCCATTGCCAGGGTCAAACGAGAAGCGCTGGAATGGAACATTCTCCACAATCATTATCACTTCGGACAGTTAGGACTCATCCGGCGTGTGCTCATTGGTGAATCTTATGATTATTTTTCGGGTAACTTACGGGAAGAATAGCCAATCGATTGCGTAAAAATCTGTATACAATCCAGAGGTTTGCGTACTATCTTAGGCCCATAATCTTCGATCATGCGTCCTTTTTTTCTCCTTAGCCTTGCCCTTATACTTTGTCATTGTGGCGAGCCCAAACCCAACCCGGCACTCCCCTTAGAGAAAGGAGACCATATCGTCTTGGTAGGCAATAACCTCTGCGCCCGAATGCTGGAATTCGGTCATTTTGAGACAGAACTACAGTTGCGTTTCCCCGAGCATGAGTTATTCATTCGAAATATGTGTGATGGCGGCAACACACCGGGCTTTCAGCCGCACTCGGCACGGAATGATCCGTGGGCTTTTCCTGGAGCAGAAACGTTTTACGAGGACAGCGGACTCTCCCGGGATTCCGACCCGCAGGGAGATTTCCCCACACCGGACCAATGGCTGACCCATCTGGAAGCAGACGTCATTCTGGTTTTTTTCGGTTACAATGAGTCGCAAAACGGAGCAGCGGGAATCGACAATTTTAAGGAAGAGTTGAAAGCCTGGATAGATTACACCTCCTTTTCGGATTACAACGGTGAAGACTCCCCCCGTATCGCGCTGGTTTCTCCCACGGCTTTTCAGAATAAGTCAGCGGAGATGGACGTGCCAGACGGAAGTCTGGAAAATGAAAACCTGGCACTATATGCAGAAGCTATCCGGGAAGTAGCCGCCGAGGCAAACGTGCCCTTTATTGACATCTTTGCCCCAAGCAAAGAGTGGATGAACGGAAATGTAGATATGACTACTGACGGGCTTCACCTCACCGATGCAGGCTACAAAAAATTGGCTCCCTGGCTCGCAGATCATCTTTTCGGAGGGGAAGCAAAAGAAGTGGCGCGCACGCAGGTGCAGGCTTTGGTTAAAGACAAGAATTGGCTTTGGCACAACGATTTTAAGATCCCGAACGGCGTCCATGTCTACGGCCGTCGGCACAATCCGTTTGGCCCGGACAACTACCCGATGGAGATCAAAAAAATCCGAGAGATGACCCTGATCCGGGATACGGCCATTTGGATGGCCCTCCGCGGGGAAGAGATGGACATTGCCGCCGCTGATGCCAAGACCTACCAGTTGCCCCCCGTAGAGACCAACTATTCCCTGACTAACGAAGACGGGTCTGTAGACTACCTCTACGGCGACGGCCTACAATCCACCTTCACCGTAGCCCCCGGCTACAAACTGGAGCTCTTCGCCTCCGAGAAGGAGTTCCCTGAGTTAGCGAACCCGGCTCAGATGAGCTTTGACAATAAAGGTCGGCTTTGGGTCGCCTGTATGCCGACCTACCCCCACTACCGCCCGGGCGATGAACGCCCCAACGACAAACTCCTCATCCTCGAAGACACCAACAAGGACGGTAAAGCCGATAAATCCACCGTCTTCGCCGATGATCTTCACGTGCCCGTCGGTTTTGAATTCGCGCCCGAAGGCGTGTACGTCTCCCAGGGTACTCACCTCAAGCTGCTGAAAGACACCGACGGCGACGACAAATACGACGAGGCAGAGATCATTCTTTCGGGCTTCGATGATCATGACACCCACCACACAACTTCTGCATTTACAACCGACCCCTCCGGCGCCATCTACATGGGCGAAGGGCTTTTTCTGCACACTAATGTAGAGACGCCCCACGGCACCGTCCGAGCCACCAACGGTGGATTCTACCGCTTTAGCCCCCAGCGCCGGCAGCTGGAGCGCACAGCCCAGATCCCGATTCCCAACCCCTGGGGAATCGCTTTTGACCGTTGGGGCCAGCCGTTCTTTGCCCATACTTCGGGACCTTCTGTCCGTTGGATGTTACCCAGCACCATCCGCGACCAATACGGTGCTCAGGCGCCACTGGGCAGCCAGTTAATCGAGAACGATCATATGGTGCGCCCAACTTCCGGCCTGGAATTTGTTTCCAGCCGCCACTTCCCCGACGAGGTGCAGGGCGATATGCTCATTAACAACACCATCGGTTTTCTGGGCATGAAGCAACATAAGATGATCGATACGGAAGACGGCGAGTTCACCACCCGCTGGCGGCAGGACCTGATAACCGGAACGGATCCTAACTTCCGCCCCGTTGACATGGAGTTTGCCCCGGATGGCAGCCTCTACTTTATCGACTGGCACAACGTCCTGGTGGGCCACATGCAGCATAACGCCCGTGATCCACTACGTGATCACGTACACGGCAAGGTCTACCGGGTCACTTACCCATCCCGTCCGCTGGTAGAGCCCGCTGAAGTAGCTGGGGCCTCCGTCGCTACCCTGCTGGACAATCTCAAGCTCCCTGAATACCGCAGTCGCTATCGCAGTCATCGGGAGCTACGCGGATATTCGCCTGAAGAAGTCCTGCCCGCCGTCAAAGATTGGCTCGCCGCACAAGACAAAAGCGATCCTCGCTACGAAGAATTTCTACTGGAGGGCCTATGGGCTACCTGGGGACAGAATGCCATTGACCAGGAGTTACTGGAGGTGGCCCTTCAGGCCAAAGATTACCGCGTCCGCGCTGCTGCAGTAATGGTCCTACGCTATGGTGGCCACCAGGTCAGTAATCAGACGACGCTGCTTAATACAGCCGTAGCGGACCCTCACCCCCGCGTTCGCATGGTGGCCCTGGTAGCCGCTACCTGGCTACCAGAAGACGCTGGCCGCATGGTCCTCGCTACCGCCGAACAACAACCTATTGAGGAATGGATGAAGCCCTTCTACGAGGCCGCGCCAAAGTTCCTTACCGGTGAAGGACTGAAGGTCACCAAAGGCTCTGAAATCATCGTCAACCACCTAAAGGGCGACGACCTGGAGCAGTTCTCTGCCGGCTGGGACATCTACCACAAAGACGGCTCCTGCCGGACCTGCCACCAGAAAAATGGCAAGGGGCTTAGTGCTTCTGGCTTCCCACCTTTGATGGGTTCCCGTTGGGTAACGGGCGACCCTAAAGTACTTGCCAAGATCTTGCTCAAAGGCCTGATTGGCCCCATCGAAGTAAAGGGTAAGGTTTACCCAGGCCAGGTGCCCATGACACCCTACGAAGACCTGCTCAACGACGAGGAAATCGCTCAGGTGATGACTTATGTGCGCAATGCCTTTGGCAACCGCTCCTCCGTGGTTACCCCAGATTATGTCTCTGGCGTGCGGGCCGAAATAGCCGCTTCGGGGAAGAAGGGATATTATAAGGTGGAGGAGTTGGGGGAGGCTTCGCGGAAGTAGGTCCTTCCCAAGACAACCGGACGCTCAAAGGACTTCAACATCTACGCCTACGGCTCGTGTTTGAAGACGCTTCGAGGTCCTAAGAACTTAGCCTAAGCCTCGAAGCGTCCATTTCTTGGAGCGTAGCGCAGGAAAAATGGCCCTTTGAACGTCCGGACGGGAAAATCATCATTAACTTCAAATTATGGAAAGTCCAAGATTACTTGATCGCATCACCCTTAATCCAGAGGTTTGCCACGGTAAGCCCACCATCCGAAACAAGCGTTATATGGTAACGGCCATGCTAGACTACCTAGCGGGCGGTGACACCATTGAGGAGTTGTTGGAAGAGTTTGACGATCTAGAACGGGATGATTTTCTGGCTTGTATTGCTTATGCGAATACAAGGCATCAATCAATTCTAGGATAATACTCGACCTTAAGCGTATCTCCCTCCTCATTGAAATATAGCCATTCGCCAGACTTAACGGGGTATTTATTTCTGACAATCAAGCTGTCAATGACTTCATAAGTCATCGGATCGATGTATATCGCACTTTCCCTCCAGACACTATCCATCTGAGTATATTGACCGTTTACGTAAACCCTATACTCGTATTTATCCAGTTCAACATAAGGCCCATTT
>CALIGP010000315.1 GCA_938021455.1 uncultured Lewinella sp.
GTTGATCACCGTTGCTGACGGCTTCGAGCTTTCCTGCGCCGGTGACGTCAAAGGAGATGGCGTTATCGGCCATCGGGCAAGGATTACCATCTTTGTCTACTACAGTAGCCGTGATGAAAGAAAGGTCTTCTCCGTCGGCCGTAATACTAGATCGATCAGCTTCCAGTTTAATGCCTGCTGGCACACCCGCTGTCTTTATCTCTTTTTCCGCCACTGGTTTTCCATCTGTATAGGCAACTACCTTCAGGTTGCCAGGAGCGTAAGGCACGGTCCAGCTCAATCGGTACTTAGAAGCATAAGTCCCCTTTTCGTAGCCCCGGAATTCCACCGGTATGATGGTCAGGTCTTTCCCGTTCACTTTTTTACCGTAGGACTTACCGTTGACGAAAAGCTCCACTTCTTCCGCATTGGTGTAGGCATAGACGGGAATCTCTTCTCCTTCCCTCCCCTCCCAATTCCAATGGGGTAAAACGTGGACCATCGGTTCCTCCGTCCACTGGCTCTGGTAGAGGTAGAAGCGGTCTTTTTTATGACCGCTCAGATCAACGGGGGCAAAGTAGGAGCTCTTACTCGGCCAGTCATCGTTCCAGTAACCATTGGTACTGTTGTCTCGCCCTCCGTAAGGGGTCGGCTCTCCGAGGTAATCGAAGCCCGTCCAGATGAACTCCCCCAAAAATTTGGGATGCCGCTTTTGCGCATCGAACTCGATGTCTGGAGGATAAGCCCAAAACGGGCCCGTCACTACGTCGTAGCTGGACACATGACCGGTCTCTCGTTGGAAATCATGCTCAATGGGAAGGTGATACACTCCCCGACTACTGGTCATTGAACTGGTCTCTGAGCCGTAGAAAATTGTTCCCTCCGGCATTAGAGAGACAATGTTGTCATACTGCCAGGGCTTATAGTTTATGCCTACAATATCGACGGCGGCGGCCATACCGTTTTTGTAGGGGCCAGGCCAGTAGTTGAAGCCAGCAGTAGTTGGTCGCGTGGGGTCTTCATCGTGGCAAATGTCGCTAAGCATTTTTGCTACTTTATGGCCTTCCTCTCCTCGTTGTTCGAGAATTTCATTACCGATACTCCACATGATTACCGAGGGGTGGTTTCGGTCTCGTTTGATCATATCCCGTAAATCGCGTTCGTGCCATTCATCAAAAGCCTTGTTATAGCCGTTAGGGATTTTGCCAATACCCCACTCATCAAAAGCTTCGTCGAGTACTACAATACCAAGTCGGTCACAAACATCCAATACTTCCGGAGAGGGAGGGTTATGGCTCGTGCGTAGCGCATTCACGCCCATGCTTTGCATGATCTCCATCTGCCGCTCTGTCGCACGGTAATTGACCGCTGCTCCGAGAGGGCCTAAGTCATGGTGCATACAGACGCCGTTAAGTTCCACCTGCCTGCCGTTCAGGATAAACCCATCCTCTGCATCAAATTCAATGGTCCGGATACCAAAAGTGCTCTCCTTGGTGCTAACGATCTCACCGTTAATTTCAATTACACTCGTAGCTGTGTAAAGAGAAGGATTGCCGATCTCCCAAAGTGAAACACCATAGAGCGAGAACTCTTGAACAACGTTTTCCCGAACACTCCCCTTTAAAAGGAAGCCCTTGCCAATCGTTGCAATTTCTGCACCCTTAGGATCTTTAATGAAAGTTCTGAAATTAATGTCAGTATCTGCAGCGCTGCTGTTTTCTATGGTGGTTTCTATTTTGACGGTAGCATTGCCATCCTTAATCTCTGGCGTAGTGATGTAAGTCCCCCATTCTGGCACATGAACGGGGTGTTCTATTTTCAGCCGAACGTTGCGGTAAATACCTGCGCCGGAATACCAACGGGATGCCAAGTCTTCTGGTGCGACCCGGACGGCGAGTACATTATCCTCTCCGGGCCGAAGGTGCGGCGTCAGGTCTACTTCAAAACCGATATAACCAAAGGGTCTGCCCCCTATTTTCTCTCCGTTTAGATAAACGGTGCTGTTATTCATTACACCATCGAAAAAGACCGTGACGTGCTGTTTAGCTTCCTCTTCGGAAATCGTGAAGTGCTTACGGTACCAGGCTATCCCATGAACGGGCAAACCGCCAGTCCGGGCATTATACTTTGAATCGAAGGGACCTTCGATAGCCCAGTCGTGGGGAATGTTCACCTTACGCCAGTTTTCATCCATTAGCGCTATGGAGGCACCGTCAGCAAGATCCCCCTTCTGAAATAACCATTCATCAGGAAAAGCGCCTTCTTGCGCTGAAGAAACTGCCTTTTCCATTGCACAAGAAAACAGAAGAATTGACAGGAAGGAAATTATAAAAATTCTAAGGAGCATTAGCGTGAATCGTTGGTAAAGAGACAAAAGGAGTAATTAATACTCCTGGTCTCCAAAGGTATTGGTAGCAATACGACCCTCAAGGCCGCTAAGCGTGATATTACTAGCACGGATGTTCAATCCGTTACTCTCTCGTAGACTAAACTCAGACCATCAGCGCCTAAAGGCTATAATGGCGGCATAAAGAATTTACTTTCTCACCCTAAGCTTTAAATAGTGGTCCCGGTATTCACTGGGTGTTATCTCTTTAATCTTTTTAAAGGTCCGGTTAAAGTTTGTCAGAGATCGAAAGCCGACTTCATAGCAAACCTCCTTCATGGGCAAATCTCCACTGATTAAAAGCTGACAAGCTTTGTTGACTCGAAACTCATTCAGGAAACTAAAGAAGGTTTTGTTGGTCCTCCCTTTGAAAAAGCGGCAAAAAGCAGGAGACGTCATACAGGCCACGCCAGAGATTTCGTCTAGCGTTATGTCCGTTGCAAAATGGCTAAAAATATGGTTGATGACGGTTTGTAGCCGGTTTTCACTAGACACTTCTTTGGGTAGCGTAAAATCAGGACTACAGAGGTATTCATACTGTTGATCCTGAGCGAGGATTTCCATGACGCGCAGAAAAAGAATAATCCGCTCTGAAGCAGAGCTGCCGCTCAATTGAATCATTAATTCATGAATCTTCTCTCCTGTGATACTAGAGAACAGTAGTCCGCGAATGGAACTTTTAAGGAGTTGGTTTATGGCCGTAAGCTCTGGTAGCGAGAAGAGGTCAATTCCCTTGAGCATTCGGGAAAACTTAACAACAATGTAATCTGCTTCTCCACTACCCTCTCCGCCCTCATCATTGCGCCAGAGGTGTGGTAGCCACTGCCCGACCAAGACCAATTCCCCTCGTTGAAAGTTAGAAATATGGTCGCCCACAATTCGCATTCCCCTTCCCTTCAGGAAGTAAATCAATTCAAACTCTTCGTGAAAATGCCAGTTATCTCCGAGGTAAGGCTTATCTATCCGCCTAATGTAGAAGGAGCTGAGTGGGTTTTTATCTGTGGCTTTATATTCAAGTTTCATTGGTAACAATTAGCTCGTAAAACGCCTCTTTTGATAACCAGTATTTATCCGATTGTAGCACTATTTTATCTCGCTTTTGCAAATTACTGAATTTCTGCCGTAAATATTCTACTATCGTTTGAAAAAAACCACATATGCCTCAGTTACTCGTTTTACTGGTAGTACTGTTGTTGCTCATCCTTAGCGTGTCGCGCTGGAAGTGGCATCCGTTTATTGCACTTGTACTGGCGGGAATGGCATTAGGACTCTGTTCTGGCCTGGGTGGAAAGACTACGGTGGATTTACTGGCACAAGGCTTTGGGAATACGATGAAGTGGATCGCCATTGTTGTCATCCTTGGGGCTTTTATTGGAGAAGTGCTCCGGGAAACGGGCGGAGCCCTGAGAATAGCGCGGTCTGTTCTTCGGGTATTTGGGGAAAAGAGGCTTCCCTGGGCGATGGGCTTTACGGGCTACCTCGTTTCTATCCCTGTTTTTGTGGACGTAGCCTACATCGTCCTTCAGCCCGTCACGGAGGCCATTGCGGCAAGCGCCAAAAAACCGGTTTTGATGATTGGGCTGGCGCTCACGGCCGGGCTAACGGTTTCGCATACCTTATTACCTCCAACCCCTGGTCCGCTGGCCGTTGCTTCATTACTGGAAGCAGACATTGGCAGAATGTTACTCATCAATGGAGTGGTCGGACTATTCGCACTCGCCGGAGGAATTCTGTTCGTCATCAACTATTGCTCGAATTCCTGGATCGAATACGATGAGGAACTCAAGAAGGAGCACTTCGAGAAGCCGGTAACAACGGAAACCACCGGCATCCGTAAAGAGTCTTCATTGCTGGACCTGCTCCCCATAATTGTACCCATCGCGTTAATGGCGTTGGGTGCATTTATACAGCCCAGCAAGGTTGGCTTTCTGGCGGAATTCCTGGGCTTCGTCAGTACGCCCATGGTCGCTGTATTAGCCGGTGCTGGAATTGCAGGTTTGCAGTATCGGCGAAAAGAAAAGAATGGAAGTATTAGCAATCTCGTGGAGCAAGCCATCATCAAGTCCGCATTGGTAATCATGATTACCGGTGCCGGTGGGGCGTTCGGCTTCCTGATCCGGGAATCGGGTGTACAGGATTCATTGTCAATATTTTTTACCTCCGTTCCCTTCCTGGGCTTCTTCCTACCCTTTTTCATTGCAGCCATACTTACTACCGCCACGGGGTCCATCACGGTTTCGCTCATCGGGGCAGCCTCCATCGTGGGGCCAATGGTAGAAGTGCTACCCTACTCTCCTGAGTTATTGGCGGCCTTGATTGGCTGTGGTTCTTTTTGTGTGTTTCACGCGAATTCCAGCTTCTTCTGGCTACTCAACCGTCTGCACAAAGTACCAGTAGCAACGCTCTATCAAACCTATACGCTACAATCTTTGGTGATGGGGCTCGCTGGCTTAATCGGAGTCGGAGTACTCTATTTACTGGGGCTTACTTAGTTGACTTTCAGGGCGACGGTGCGCGGGTGCAAAGGAAAGCTTCCAGAGCAAGCCCGCCCCTGCCTTAGTCCACCTCCTTTGCACCTGCGTACAGCGCCCTTCTGCGCGGAACCCTCAAAATAGAGCAGTAGCTTCGGCCCTCGCCCTACTCCCAGATCACCGGCATCCAAACCGTCATCTCCGCATCCCCTCGGTTAGACCAGGCAAAGTATGGCACGAGTGCGCCATCGACCTGGTCCCATTCCGGTTTGTCGAGCCGGTTATACATACCCTCTTTCTTATCCTTTCGAATAGAGAGACGACCATCGATGGTAGTCACCCCCCCCAGAAGCCCAGGGCGGTAATTTGCTTTGAGGTCTCCATCCGCTGGCAGATATACATCCAATATATTGCTTCCATCCGGCAGGTCGGGCGATTCGACACAATACACGACCGGACCTCTTTTTACCGCCACCTGATTACGAACCTCTTCGATAAGAGAGTTCCCTTCGATCAGGTCGATACCCATGGGGAGATCAATGTCAACAATATCGCCCGCTTTCCAGGACCGTTCCAGAACGGCAAAAGCGCCTGGGCTTATCCTCGGATTACTGGCCTTTCCGTTCACTTTTACCGTAGCCCCTTCGGCCCACTCCGGAATTCGCAGCAGCAGCTGAAAGGGCTCCGACTTGGCTTCTTCAATGGTGATTTTCACTGCCCCATCCCAAGGGTAATTCGTTTCCTGGCGGAGGCGGAGCGGGCTTCCATCAGCTAACCTTGTGTTGAGTTCGTTGCCACCGTAGAGGTTAACGGACACACCGTTCTCCGCCAGGCTGTAAGCCCAGCCGGAGACTTTCGTAATGGTACGCAGTAGGTTTGGCGGACAGCAGAAGCACTCGATGTAAGGCTCTCGGTTTCTTGATTCGGTAGAGGAGTAATCCCGGTCTGCTTCGCACATCCGCAGCGGATTGGCGTAGAAGTAATCTTTCCCCTCAATACTAATGCCGGAAAGGGCGCTGTTGTACAGCACCAGTTCCATCACATCAGCGTGTTTGGCCTCCCCCTTTACACCCAGCATCCGGTAATTGAACATGGCGTTGCAGATGTTAGCACAGGTCTCATTGTAGGCCGTTGCGTTGGGCATCATATAGTCGTTAATGAAGGCCTCGTGCACCATGTCCCGCTGCGAAGAAACCCCGTGGTGGGTTTGCCCTACCGCGCCGGTGACGTACATCTTACGGTGGGTGACGCTTTCCCAGAGGCGGTCCAACGCTTCAATCAGCGCTTCCTCTCCCGTTTCTGCGTAAACATCTGCTGCGCCAGCGTAGTAGTAAAGGGCCAAAACAGCGTGGCCCACAGCTTCGGTTTCTTTGCGAAGCGGCGTACGTTCCTGTACCATGTCTCCAATATGACCGTAGCGAGTGGTAGCATCAACTTTGACTTTAGACTTACCGCGCATATTGATGAAGAGCTCGGCCAACTCCAGGTAGCGCTTATCTGCTGTAGTGCGATACATTTCCACGAGCCCCATGATCTGAGTCTGGTTGAAACCGAAACGTGCCAGTTCTTTGGGTTGCGGGCTGAAAAGCTCGTATAAATAATCGGCGTGCTTCACGGCCAACTCCAGGAAGTTGGTCTTTCCCGTAATCCGGTAATGGATGCAAGCACTCGTCAGCAGGTGGCCGCTGTTGTAGAGTTCATGAAATTTTCGATTCTGAAACCGGTCAAGATCGTCGCGGATGCTGACGTGGGTGGATAGGTATCCGTCAGGCTCCTGTGCCTTAGCGATGATGGAGATGTACTCGTCGAGTTCCTCCATGATCTCCTCGTCTTTGTTGATCGCGTAGACATACATGGCGGCCTCCATCCATTTATAGAAGTCACCGTCATGCCAGAACATACCCTTGTGTTTACCCTCCTTCTGGCCGGCAGCGATCTTGAAATTATTGAGGGCGTGGCCGGTGTCTCCCGTCAACAGTTTGCCCATATAAGGCACCATTACTTCTTCCGCCACGCGGAATTTGTCGGCCCAGAAACCTTCCGTCCAGCGGCAGTCTCCGATCGGGATGCTTTTGAGTTTTGCGTAAGGGCTGGCGGTGTTGTTGACAATGCCAGCGGGCGCGTGATTCTCCGCTAGATTCCGAAGATCAACCGTCGTCGTGCTGGCGGCTGTTTGAACTTCATCCTGGATAGCTTGGTGTTCACAAGCAAGTGTCGAAATAAGTAAAAGCAGGATGAGTAAAAATTGACGACTCATCGTTTTTCTTGCGTTAGCTACTTGCATAGTAGTTCTGTTTATTACCAGTAAAAGTATTCGCTTCATCGTCAGGAAGACAGCCGCTAATTGTCAGCGACTGACCATATTTTGTCCGGAAAACTCAATTATTCTGACTTTGGGCGCTAACCGCAGGTGCAAGGTGAAGTCTGCTGGAGCATTGGCTTCCCCTGCTTTTATCCCTTTCCTTGCACCTGCGTGCGCGCCACCTGTTCAACTTAGGGTTTCACCTCACTAGCACTGGCTTCCCAACCGGCATCGAGCCGCTGTATTAGTTCGCTGACCAGTGCTTCATTTTCCTTCGCTACATTTTTGGTTTCTCCGGGATCCGTCTGATGGTCGTAGAGTTCGATAAAAATAGGATCAGCCTCCGCATTACGCCTGTCTTTCCATACCACTAGACGATACCGCTCCGTGCGCATCGCGTAGCCCATCAGGTGATTCTCAAAGAGGTCGCGATCCCAGACGTTTCCCTGCTGGACCTGAATGCGCTCCTCGACCTCTTCAATCAGCGGACCAAAGTAAGTCTCTCGCATACCCTGATTGAGCGGATTGGCCGCCCATTCCCGCAGCGCGGGATTGGGGTACTGGCTGAAAGCAGCACTTTTCCATTTCTGACTGGGATTTTCCAGCAGAGGAGCAAAGCTCTGCCCCTCCAGATGAGCGGGCTGTGGCAGACCGGCCAGTTCGGCGAGCGTTGGATACATATCCACCAGTTCCACCAGCGCATCAGATGTTTTACCCCGGCTGCCAGCGGGCATATCGGGCGTCCAGATCATCAGCGGCACGCGGGTAGCAATTTCGTAATTGGTGGCTTTGCCCCATACGCCCATGTCTCCCAGGTGCCAGCCGTGATCACTCCAGACCATAATGATGGTATTCTCGCGCATACCCGTTTCTTCAAGCGCGGCGATCATTTTACCGATCTGTGCGTCAACGTAAGTAACGGCGGCCAGATAGGCATGCTTGAGCGTGCGGGAAAGCTCCTGGTCAATCTCTCCACCGTCCGGCACGCCATCGCGGACCCGAAGCTCGAAGGAAGCGTGCAAGCCCATGGCCGCACCACCTTCCGGAGCATCGGTCAACTCCGCTAAGGGAATTTCGGCAGGGTCATACATGTCCCAATATTTTGCTGGCGAAGTCCAGTTGAGGTGCGGGTGATGGAAGCCGAGGCCGAGAAAGAACGGCTTATCGTTATCATCAGCTACCATTTCCCGCAAAGTGGCAATGGCGACTTCTGTGTTATAGCCGTCCCCGTAATGGTAGTCGGGAACGTCCGCCTTCTCGTAGGCAGGCCCCATGCCAAGACCATACACATCGCCATACTTCTTCTTCATTGCTTCCTTATTCGTCAGGTAAGCATCCTGATTTTCTTTCAGCGCGTAACCTCCGGGGTACTTAGGTCGTTCTACCGAAGGCTTCGCTGGTTCTCTACTCCAGGATTTTTCCTGATCAGTAAATTTTCCATGATAGATTTTACCGCTATAAACCGTCTCGTATCCATTTGCGCGAAAGTGCTGCGGCAAGGTCACGATGTCAGGCAGTACATCACGGAAATAAGTATAGTTCTCGATGATACCCGTTGATTCTGGTCGTGCCCCCGTCATGAGGCTGGCGCGGGAAGGACTACAGATAGCCTGTTGGCAATAAGCTCGTTCAAACAGCAGCCCATCTGATGCAATGGCGTCCAGGTTCGGTGTCACGGCAATCTCTGAGCCATAGCAACCGAGCTCTGGTCGCAGGTCATCGATGGCGATGAAGAGGATGTTAGGCCGGGTGCTAGCCTTTTCCTCCGCTGCTTGCTCTCCGCCACAAGCGAGGAGTAATACGGAGAGCAATAAGAGCATACAGTGTTTCATGGTTAGCTTATTAGATGAAAGAGTGATTTGGACCTAAACTAGTACAGTGTAAACTTAGTATTCGTGCCTTTCAAAGAGCCCCTCGGCGCACCCTTCGACTCCCTTTTCCCTTCGGTCAAAGTGCGCTCAGGGTTTGCTCAGGGACCTACCGTTCTGGGGCTTGCTGCCCGCGCGCAACGCGCGGGCAGGTGAACCTTAAAGCATCGGTCCCCGAGTAAACCCCGAGCGAGAGTAGCGAGCCGAGGGGTGCACCGAGGGGATTCAGGAACAGGTAAAAACTTATCTTACACTGCCCTAATTTCGCTCTTCAGCAAAAAACTTGGACTGATCTCGATAGGTGTCAGACCGTTTTACGTCCATCCCTTCATACTTCCTTCCCAACAGCCAGCGGGGGCGTTCTAATGTCATTTCCCAGTCGAAGAGCATTTTGAATAGTCTGCGGACTTTTTCAGGATGTTCTGAAGCGAGGTTATTATTTTCTCCTGCATCCTCCGGCAGGTAGTAGAGCTCAGCTGGCCGGTCGCCATACCGGAGGAGCTTCCAGTCACCGTCTCGCACGACTGCTCTGGTTTCCCGCTTCCAGTAAAGTGTTTGATGTGGGCGGCCAAATTGCTCTCCGGTCAGGTAAGGAATCAGATTGGCTCCGTCAGTGCCTTCCATATCTTCTACTGAGCCTCCTCCAGCGGCGTAGAAGGTTGGCAATAGGTCTAACGTACTAATGGGGTTGGGGTAAACAGTACCTGCTGCGATCCGAGCCGGCCAGCGCACTACGAATGGTACCCGGATGCCACCTTCTAAATAAGTAGACTTGGTGCCGCTGAGGGGGTAATTGCTGGAGGCATTTCTGTCCGTTGGGCCACCGTTGTCATTGGAGAAAACAACGATTGTGTTTTCGGCCAAGCCTAATTCTTCGAGTTTATCCAGTACCATGCCACAGGCACGGTCAAGGGCCAGGGTCATGGCCGCTACTTGCTGGCGCGCGCCCTTTAGCTGAGGAAATTTAGCTAGGTCTTCTGGTGTAGCGTCCATGGGGGTATGAACAGCATTAAAAGCCAGAAACACCAGAAAGGGATTTTTTTGGTTCCGGTCAATAAAGTCAGCAGCTTCTTCTCCCAGTACGTCCGTCAGGTAGCCTTCATGTTCTGCGAAGTCGCCGAAGTTACGCTCCAGTTTGTTCTGAACTTGAGCGGGCGTTTTCTCGTAGGGGAAATAACTCCTTGCGCCGCCTCGAAAGCCAAAAAACTCATCAAAGCCCCGTTGCAAAGGGTGGAAGCGGTCTGCTCCTCCCTGATGCCATTTTCCAAAGTAGCCCGTTCGGTAGCCAATTGACTTCATGTATTCCCCCATTGTTTTCTCCTCAAGCGGAAGTCCCATTTCTTCGTTGTCCGCTGCGGAAACCGCGCTCATAAAGCCGGGAACATTATTCTCTTCAAAGCCAAAACGATTCTGGTGGCGCCCCGTCAAAATTCCGGCGCGCGAAGGACCGCAGGTCGGATGGGAAACGTAGGCTTGTGCAAAGCGAACTCCCTGCTTAGTCATCCGGTCCAGGTTAGGGGTAACCATTGTCTTACTCCCCTGAAAACCAAAATCAGCGTAACCTGCATCATCCGCAAAAAGAAAAACGATGTTGGGCTTTTCCTGGGCCACCATCGGAGAACTTACAGCAGTAATCAACAGTATTACCGCAAGAACTTGTAGGATAAATTTCATAACAGAATCAATTGTAATTTTCCAATTTATTGGCCCCAGAGAACGGGAACCCACACCGTCATTTCACTTTTACCCCGGTTAGACCAAGCGTAATAGGGCACAAAGGAGGCAGCTTGAGATTCCCAGACCGGGCGACTCATCGGGTGATACATCCCTTTTTCGGGATGTTTACGCAGCCGCACTTCCGTTTGAATGGTCGTAACACCACCAAGCAGGTCGCTTTGATGAACGGCCTTAAGCGGACGATCACCCATCAAATAAACATCAAGAATGCTGGTGTTTTCCGGCAGGTCCGGAGATTCGATGCAGTAAACCAAAGGGCCACGCATGATGGCCGCCTGGTTGCGGACTTCTTCGATTCGGGGATGGCCTTCTACGAGGCGGGGTTCCATGGGCATTTCCAACGTGAGACAATCTCCTGCACGCCAGGTACGGTGAATCCGTAAAAAGGTTCCGGGATTCACCGCTGCTTCTACTTCCGTTTCGTTGATAAATACCCTGGCTCCTTCAGCCCAGGCCGGAATTCGTACGTAAAGACTGAACGGGATATCTGGGCAAATCTTAACTTGAACTTCGACCTTACCCTCCCAGGGATAATCCGTGACTTGCTCTAACTCGATTTTCTCACCGTCCAGAAAATCCGTTGCCAGTCGGTTCCCTCCGTAGAGATTGATCGCTACACCATCTTCTCGGAGGCTGTAGGCCCATCCGGAGATCTTAGCGATGGTCCGTACTAGATTCGGCGGGCAGCAAAAGCACGGAATGTAAGGCTCGCGCTCTGCGGACTCTGTACAATCAGGATCGTTGGTATACTCCCGGGCGCCGTGTGTCATCCGTAAGGGGTTAGCGTAGAAGTAGTGTTTGCCATCCGCACTAATGCCCACCAGCGCACTATTGAAAAGTACCAGCTCAATGATGTCGGCATACTTCGCTTCTCCAGTAATGCTTAGCATTCGCCAGTTGAACATGGCATTGGCGATGTTCGCACAGGTCTCGTTGTAGGCCGTGCTGTTGGGCATCAGGTAATCATCGACGAAGCCTTCGTGAATCATGTTTTGATCATCCCGGGCGCCATGGTGTACTTGCCCCAGGGCGCCGGTGAGGTACATCTTTCGCTCGATGGCACTTGACCAGATGCGCTTCAGCGCATCAAGCAGTTCCGTGTCTCCGGTTTCAGCATAGACATCTGCTGCACCGGCGTAGAGATACATACCGGTTACGGCATGTCCGGTAGCTTCTGTCTCCTTTCGGAGGGGTGTTCTCATTTGGCACTGATCTCCCGTAAACCAATAAGGCACACTGGGGTGTAGGTCAGCCGATACGGAGCCCCGCATGTTGATAAACGTTTCGGCCAGCTTCAGGTAACGCTTTTCGCCCGTCGTTCGGTAGAGCTCTACCAGGGCCATGATCTGGGACGGGTTAAATCCGAACCGAGCTAATGCCTCTGGCTTCGGCTCAAAGACGCTGCATAGATAATCTGCGTGCTTCGTGGCGATGTCCAGCCAGTTCGTTTTCCCCGTCACGCGATAGTGCAGGCAGCCTCCGGTGATCAGATGACCGCTGTTATACAGCTCGTGGTTAGTCACTTTTGTCCAGCGGCCCAAATTGTTGATCTGAACGTGCGTAGATAGGTATCCATCGGGCTCTTGAGCCTGGCCAATGATGTCGATGATTTCGTCAAAACCAGCGATCACCGTCTCGTTCCCAGAAGTACCGTAGACGTGGATGGCCGCTTCCATCCACTTATAAAAATCACCATCATGCCACAACATTCCTTTGGCTTCGCCTTCCATTAAGCCGGCGGCAATTTTGAAGTTGTTGTAAGCATGTCCAATATCTCCCTTCAGTAATTTACCCATGTAGGGTATCATCACCTCTTCGCACTGTTGAGACTTATTCGCCCAGAAACCTTCCGTCCATTGGCAGTCGCCAATGTTGATGCTCCGGCTCTTTACGTAAGAGCTGGAAGAGGTATCCGTAATGGCACGCTTGTGTAGCGATTGGCCGGTCATTTGATTGATGTCATTAGGTTATTAAATAGCAGGACAACGCTTATTTTATGAGGAGCTTTTCCTGAATCTCCTCAATGGTCATATTCTTTGTCTCGATGAGATATCGGGATAGAATCAGGAGGCCAACGCCAACCATTACCGCATAGAAGAGAAAGATGCTACTGCCTCCCATCGTAGCCAACTGCCAGGGAAAAAACTGCTGAACCAAATAGCTCGTCACGCTGGTAATCAGCGCGAAGAAAGGAATGGCAACCCCGCGTAAACCAATGGGGAATATTTCTGAAAACAGCACCCACATAATGGGACCAACCGAAAAATGGAAAGCCGCAATAAAGCTCAGTATTCCAATCAGAATCAGGGTGCCGGGTAAGTCTGCTGCTTTCTGCAGCAGCATACTACTAAAATCACGAGCCTCTGCCTCTCCGAGTGATTCCGTCAAAGCAGCTTTGTACTCTGTATCACTCTGGTATTCCATCCCCACCAACCCATTCAGGCGTTGGGCGTTAGGCAAATCCGTCATCTCAGTGAGGTCTTGTTCCGTTAGGGTGTACCGTGCCTGACTAAAGCCGTAAGAGCAAACGCCCAGGCTAATCATTATCCATACCAGACCACCAATGATCATTGGTTTTCGGCCAATTTTATCAATCAGTAATAAAGCCAAAACGGTAAAGACGATACTCGTCAGTCCGAACCATATTGCTTGCTGAAAGGCGGCATCTGTTCCTAGTCCTAGTTGTTCAATAACCTTGGGGGCATAAAACATAATGGCATTGATTCCAGTGGCTTGTTGGACGATGGCCATGGTGATGGCAATAATAAATGTAACCCTTAGCGGTTTGCTGAAGATGTCCCGCATTTGAGACAGGGTCGAGCGGTCTTCTTTGACTTCTTTCATGCTTAGTTGCATGTCAGTTAATTGAGCGTCAACTTCTACTTCAGGCAGCAATTTTTGTAGCGTTTGACGGGCTTCCGCCTCCCGGCCTCGGTAAACGAGCCAAGCAGGACTCAATGGAATGAAAGAGAGCAAGATCAGCCAGATAATAGCGGGTATAATTTCCATCGCCAACATCCAACGCCAGGTGTGGGTACTAATGCCCCAATCCTGCACCCAAACCCAGGGCTCAGAGGCTAAATCAAGAATTAGATAATTCAAAAAATAAGCAGAGGACAGGCCGAGTACGATGTTGATCTGGTTCATTGAAACCAGCTTTCCCCGCCAGTCCGGCGGAGAGATCTCCCCGATGTACATAGAGGATAAGGAGATGGAGCTGAAGGCCAGCCCACCCAAAAAGCGAGCGCCCACCAGACTCCAGTAATTAGGCGCTAATGCCGAAGCAATGGCGGAAACTACGTAGAGCAAGGCAATGATTTGTAGCGTACGTTTCCGCCCCAGAGTGTTACAAGCATAGCTGGCAAATGGAAGCGCAAAAATGACCCCTAATCCTGGTGCCCCTACGGCCATACCCAATTGTAAATCAGTCAGACCGAATTCTGCCGAAATGAAATTGACCGTTCCGGATATCAGGGCTGCGTCCAGACCGAAGATAAAACCTCCAAGAGCAACAATCGTCGCGTAAGTAAAGGCCGTTCTTTGAAATTTATTCATCGTTTGCTGTTAATCTGATGCATGATGGGGGGTAACAGGTTCGTATATAGAATTTAAAGTAAAGTTCTAGCTGCCCTTCGGTTTTCTGCTCCACCTCGCCTCTCTCGCTCGATGGCCTAAAGCAGGTTAGACAAACCTACTTTACACCCCACTAATTCCACAAGACGGGAAGGAAAACGGTCATTTCACTTATTCCCCGATTATTCCAGGAGTAGTAAGGAACTAGTTGGGTGGAATAGGTTGTCCAGTCAGGTTTAGATACCTTACGGTACATCTGTTCCCCGGAACTATCTCTAAGTTTTATGTCCGCGTTGATAACCATCACTCCCCCCAGGAAATCAGGCCGATGTACCGCTTCGAAGGTCTGGTCACCTGGCAGGTAAACATCCAGAATCTTGGCATCCTCGGGCAGGTCCGGTGTTTCAATAGCGTACACGATCGGCCCACGTTTCAGTGCTACCTGGTTGCGTACTTCTTCGATGAGCGGATGTCCTTCTACCATGTTGACGGGCATCGGTAACTCAAGGGTAACGAAGTCTCCCCGTTTCCACTTACGGTTGATTTTAGCATAGGTTCCGGGCTTCGCGACTACGTTAGCTGGCTGGCCGTTAATCATGATTGTGGCCTCATCCGCCCAGCCGGGAATCCGGAGCTGGAGGGTGAACTCCTCACGCTTCAGCTTATCGATAGTCAGACTTACCGTTCCGTCCCAGGGGTAGGCCGTTTGCTGGCTCAGTTCGATTGCAGAGCCATCGGTCATCGTAGTTTTTAGCTTGTTGCCGCCGTAGATATTTACGGCCAGGCCGTCCTCTGTTTTACTGTACGCCCAGGCAGACATTTTCACCAGCGTACGCACTAGGTTAGGCGGGCAGCAGAAACAGGCGATGTAGGGCTCCCGGCAGGCGGACTCCGTATCGGAGTAATCGCGTTGGCCCTTATTCATCCGCAAAGGGTTGGCATAGAAGTAATCCTTCCCCTCCAGGCTAATCCCCACCAGTGCACTGTTATACAGCACAGTTTCCATCACGTCGGCGTATTTGGCTTCGCCCTTCAGGCCCAGCATCCGCCAGTTAAACATGGCGTTTGAGACGTTGGCGCAGGTCTCGTTGTACGCCGTTGCATTGGGCATCATATAGTCATTAATGAAGCCTTCATGGACCATATCGAACGGCTTTTCCCCGCCGCCATGGTGAACCTGACCGAGCGCTCCGGTGAGGTACATTTTTCGATTAATGGCACTGTCCCAGATCCGATCCAGTGCATCTACGATCGCTTTTTCGCCTGTTTCGGCGTAAACATCAGCAGCACCCGACCAGAGGTACATCCCCAAAACAGCGTGGCCTACCGCCTCCTTTTCCTCCCGCAGGGGCGTACGGTTCTGGTGCTGATCGCCCTGGAAGAAGCTCGGTACGGTCGGGTCGTCTGGCTGGGCATAAATGTTACCCTTCATAACTGAACCGCGGTTATCAATGAAGGTCTGTGCCAGCTCCAGGTAGCGCTTGTCTTCAGTCGTTCGGTAGAGTTCCACCAAGCCCATGATCTGGGAAGGGTTGAAACCGAAGCTCTTTAAGTTGGCGGGGGTGGGCTGGAATTTTTCGTAGAGGAAGTCAGCATTCTTTTTAGCAATCTCCAAGAAGTTGGTCTGCCCCGTTAATCGATGATGAATACAGGCACTGGTAATCAGGTGCCCGCTGTTGTACATCTCGTGGTGATTAACTTTGGAGTAGCGTGGCGTACCCTTGATCTGGGTGTGAGTTGACAGATAACCATCAGGCTCCTGGGCTAATCCGATGATCTCAATGAGCTCGTCAAGTTCTTTGATGATTTTCTCCTCTCCGTTCATGGCATAGAGGTACATCGATGCTTCCATCCATTTATAGAAATCACCGTCATGCCACCACATCCCTTTCGCCTTGCCCTCTAGCAGCCCGGCGGCAATTTTAAAGTTGTTCAGGCCGTGACCTACTTCCCCCATCAGCAGGGTTCCCATGTGCGGGACCATAGTGTGCTCCGCCACCTCGACCTTATCGGCCCAGAAACCTTCCGTCCATTCACAGTCACCGATATCGATGCTCCGGAAAGTGACGTGCGGGCTATTCGCATTATTGATAATTCCTTTTTGCTGTGCAAAGGCGGTGGCCCAAAGCAGGAAAGTCAGGCAGGAGAGAAACATCAATTTCATTATTTGCATGATAGCTTGGTTGTAGAATAATAATCAGGCGCGAACGCAGGTGCAGAGAAGGCCTTCTGGCAAAGCGAGGTAGGCTTCGATTTACCCGATACGATCAAAACCCTCATGGCTCTTTGATGCATTGCCCTTCACCAGAACCTTGCACCTGCGTGCGCGCCGCCTCAGAATGAAACAAAGAGACGGGAAAAAACGAAGTCACAGTAACCGTATTTTACCTCCATACTGCTCATCATTATCCATTTACTGTTAAAAACATATTATCAATTAACTCACGCTCTTTCTTTTAGCGCGGGTAATACAGCTTCCAGGATCAATTCAAAGTGCTTTCTGAGACCGTCAAAATCTCCTGCAGCAATCAATTTCTTATCCAGCAGCGAGCTTCCCATGCCAACGCCAGCTACTCCGGCTTCAAAAAAGGAGGTGATATTCTCCAGGGAAACACCGCCGGTAGGAATCAGCTTGATCTGCGGCAACGGCCCACTCAGGTCTTTAATGTATTTAGTGCCCAACTGGCTGGCGGGGAAAACCTTCACTGCAGTTGCGCCCAGGCTCCAGGCCCGGTAGATTTCCGTTGGCGTGTAAGCACCCGGGAAGACCGGTACACCCCGCTCTACGCAGCGAGCGATTACGCGCTCATCAAGGATCGGTGTCACGATAAAGCTTGCACCGGCCGCCAGTGCCACCTCCAGCTCTGCGGGCGTACAAACCGTTCCTGCGCCAACGTTTAACTCCGGAAACCGACGATTTAGTTCGGTAATAATGCCCGTCACGTTTGGCGTATTCATGGTTACCTCCAGCGTATAAAGCCCGGCTTGCAACATGGCCTCCGCGATACGATAACAATCTTCGGCGGACTGATTCCGGATAATCCCAACTACGGGAGCTTTCCGAAATAGATCCATCGAGAAGGAAGAAGTCTTAGTCATTGCGTAGCAAGATTTTTCGCTGTCCGGACAGGAAGGCTTTTTGAAGGTCTTCCGCTCCAAATACTTTTAGTCGGTCGCTGGTCACCAATTGCTCTAAGGCCAGTTTGTAGAGCGATAATAAGGCTCCGGAGCCCGCTAGATAGCAGTATTCATCATTTGTGTTGGATAAATACCGGAGTTCATCACCAATCAGCAGGCCGCTGAGCCGTAAATAGCTTTTACCCGGGTCCGCCTGATGGAGTACATCTTCGGCTCGAATCGAGAAAAGGTGGGGGGCAACGCCATCTTTAGCCCCGGCTTTAAGGCCCGCCAAAAAAGATTCCTTATTAGCCGGACTTAATGCTTCCTGCCGCAGAGAATTTGACAGAATGCTCCGTTGGGAAAGAAGCTCAAAGAGCTCTCCCGTCATGTACGAACTAAAGTCAGTAAAAGCCCCTCCCCGGTAACGGAGGTGTTTGCTGTGAGTGCCCGGTAACAGGAGAATTCCATCGCGGTCAGCGTTCATCTGCTCCAGCAGGCCCAGGGCCTGCGTCTCTTCGCCACGCATCATACCCGTGGTGCTTTTTACCCCGGAGATAATGTACCGCGAATGACGCTCCGATAGTGCACGACTTTCAACCACAAAGCCAGACGCATCTGTCGTAATGGGAAGATCGCCGTAGGGCAAATCAAGCATACCTATATTGGCCGAAGCCATGCCGGAGACCAGGACGGGCAAATCCCAGTACATCTCCGGCAGCGCGTTAATTTGACTGCGGAGGTAATGGGCAAAGTAGCCATAACGATCAGTCGCAGCAGCCTGGAGAAATTCAGTATTCAGATTACGAATCCCCATACCGCCGAATTGCTCAAACAAAACGGTCAGGGTATCGGTCTCAACGACCCGCAGGCGAAAGTTAGTCGTTCCCCAGTCGCAGCTAATGAAGTGATGCAGGTATTTACTCATACGGTAATGGCCTGGCTTACCCGTTTACGGATCAGGTAATCGTCCAGGGCGTAAGGGGAGCAATCTACGCCAAAACCACTGTTTTTGATACCGCCGTGTGGCAGGTATATGTCATACTTGACGCCATTGAGTTGTATTTCTCCGAATTCAAGCTCGTGGGCGAAGAAGTCCATCGTCTCCTGACTGCGGGTAAAGACGTAAGAGGCCAGCCCGCTGTCGGTATCGTTAGCCAAAGCGATCACTTCTTCTCGGGTAGAGAAGGGAACGATAATGGCTACGGGGCCGAAAATTTCCCGTTGCAGAACGGAGGCGTGCGGATCGTCGAGTCGGAGAATAGTAGGCTCGTAGTAGTAACCGGGACGGTCCACTTCCTTGCCCCCGAAAACCAACTTTGCTCCCTGCGTTTGCGCCTCTTTCACAATGTCGTCTACCTTAAGCACAGACGCCCGGTTCGTCAGCGGCCCCATATCCGGATTCTCCGCTTCGCCAAATCCCAGCTTCGTGGCCACAAAGCGTTCTTTTATCCCTTCCGTGAAGGAATCGATAACCGATTCATGAACGTAAAACCGGTTAGGCGCTACGCAAATCTGGCCACTATTGCCCACCTTGAGTGCGGCTCCCAGGTTAATGGCTTGCTCCAGATCAGCGTCCTCAAAAACGATGAAAGGTGCATTTCCACCACATTCCATACTGAAGCGTTTCAGGGAGGTAGCGCTACTTTGCTGGATTAGCTTCTGAGCCGTTTCCGTAGAGCCGATCATGGTGATTAATCTTGGAACGGTGCTTTCACAAAGAGGGATGCCTACTTCCTGAACGTCTCCGCAGATAACCGACACCACGCCTGCCGGGAAATTGATCTCCTGGCAAATCTCCCCAATAATGTAAGCCGAAAGCGGCGAAAACTCGGAGGGTTTGATGATAATAGAGCACCCCGCAGCCAGGGCTGGCCCCAGCTTGAAGCCAAGATTCAATAGCGGGAAATTGTAGGCCAGAAAAGCGACCGTTACGCCTACTGGCTGAGAGATCAATCGATGACGGTGGGTACCCTCCCGATCTGGAATATCAGCATCTCCCCTACCCTTCATTTGTTCGGCGTAGTATGCTAAAGAGTTGGAGATACTGGTCAGGTCCTCATCCGTCCCCCCCCATACTTTCCCCATTTCATGAGAAATGGCGTGGCGCAGGTAATCTCTTTTCTCCAGAATCCCCGTGCGTAATTGATCCATCCAATCCATTCTGGAGGCGACGGGTAGTGCGGACCAGGTTTTGAATCCCCGTTGGGCACTTTCTAAAGCTAGCTTAGTATCTTCTCTACCCGCCCAGGCGACGCTGGCAATCACGGTTTCATCTCCGGGGCAGACAACATCAAATGTCCTGCCGTTTACCGCCTCTCGCAGCTCTCCGTCGATGTATAGTTTTTTGTGGCCAAAATGCATGGTCATTCTGTTTTTAAAGGTTACTTTTTTAGCTCAGGCCATTAGAATACCCCAGCACGATCGTGGCAACAATCAGGACTAGTAATCCCAATAAGAGGGTAATAAACGGGCCTTTAGCGCCGTCCCACTCCTTATTCAAGTAAGCCCAAACATTACTGACGATCAGAGAAACACCCAGTAGAATTGGCCAGCCGATCACCGGTCCGATATCTCCCATCAACGTTGCCCCCTGTCCGTAAACCCCAAGGGCACCGAACCAGAGAAGACCGGCTACGATGGACCAGGTATAGGCCTTCTTAGAATCAGCGACGGAGAATGAGCCCCAGCTTTTATTTTTCACCAGTAGGAAAATAGCGTAGCCTGCATTCATGATATAAGCGCCAACTAATACAACCACCCAAACCGCTAAACTTGTATTCCTGGTAATGACTCCTGCTTCTGCCGCAATTTCTCCTACGGGCTGGGCACTCACGAATCCGACATTGAGCAGGGCTGACAGCACGCCACTAAGTAGGGCGATCAACAGACCTGTTTTCAGGTTGGAACCACCATCGACGTCTTGATTGAGTTGCTGGTCTCGTTTAACACCAGCATAAGCCGTAATGGCCACACCGAGGAGCATCAACACTACCCCGCCGATAACGTAGGGGAACGCAGCCATACTGGTCACATCCTCCAACTGGAAAAAAGGGATCAAACAGCCGACTGCCGAGCAGACCCCCATGACGATGCCGTAGGTTAACGAGATACCGATGTAGGGGATACTTTTCCCAAACAGGATTCCGCCAATGCCCCAAAGAAAGCCATATAGCATGCCCGTCCAGATCGCCTCAGATGGTGCTGCAGCAATGATGCCGAATAGGTCTGGAACAACCATCAAAGCCCAGGCCAACGGGAAGATGATCATAGCCACCGTAGCGTGGAGTAGCCACCAGGCTTCCCATTTGAGCGGTTCCATGTGTTTCATTCCCACACCGAAACTGCCCTGAAAAACGCTGGCGATGAGTACTAGAATAAAAGGAAAACTAGCTTCCATACTTGGTCAAATTGATCCGATTGATTAAAAAAGAAATAAGGGGCTGGTTTCAACTCACTTTCTTGCCATTTTTAGAATGGTGGGTGTAATACTCCAATACTTCTTCGTTGACTTCTATTCCTAGCCCGGGACGATTTGGGACATCAATGTATCCGTCTTTCATATGAATGCAGGGAGAAGTCAGCTTGTCTCGGATCCCATTACTCGTCCGGTCATATTCGATGTAAAAATCTGGCGGAAAAAGACGGCCAGGAATAGGTTCAAGATTCGCAATGAAGTGTAATGCTGCGTGAAAAGCAATTCCGGTTCCCCAGGTATGTGGAACGATCTCGACTCCGTAGGTAGAAGCAAGAGCAGCAATTCGTTTGGCTTCCGTAAGTCCACCGGCGGAGCATATGTCAACCTGCAGGATATCTACTGAATTATTTTTTAGTAGTTCATGGTGTCCATACCGGAGGTATTCGCATTCTCCTCCCGCAATGGGAATACTGGTTTTAGTCCTTAATTGATGGTATTGTTGATGAAATTCAGGTGAGACAGGCTCCTCAAACCAACCAATATCATAGGGCTCAATCTTGCGGCATAGCTCAGCAGCTTCTCGCAGGGAATAAGCGTGATTAGCGTCCACCATGAGTTTAATGGTCGGACCGATAGCATTCCGGACTTCACGAACGTTGATGAGGTCCTGCTCTGGTGTAAACCCGACTTTCATCTTAATGGCCTTAAAGCCCTGCTCTACGTAGCCAACAGCCTCCTGAGCCAATCGATTTGCCAGCCCGTCCCCTTCAGAGAAGTACAAGCCGGTGGCATAGGGTAATATCCGATCACGATGCTTTCCGCCCAATAAAACACTGACGGGTTGGCCAAAGGCCTTACCCTTGATGTCCCACATCGCCAGATCAATGGCACTGATGGAAGCGACCAAAATGCCCCGACGAGCATAATCCAGCGTTTTGCGGTATAAGTCAAACCAGATGGACTCTTGTTCCAGCGGGTTTTTCCCGATAAGCATTGGCTGAAGGAGTTTAATCCCCGCCTCCAGTACGTCGGCGGGGCCATAACCTTCTCCCCAACCAATAATACCACAATCAGTGGTCACTTTCACTATGCAAATTCGTCGTTCTGAATACGCCCACTGAGAGAAGAAGAATGATTCTTCCAGTTGATCTGACAGTAAATAGGTTTCAACCTTGGCGATCCTCACGAGTGTTGGCTTTTAGATAGTGGAACAAAGCTAGCCGATCAGGCCAACGAAAACTGGCAGGTAATTATCCATAGCCGGTAGGATATTAACTGCACTAAAACTGAATATTAACAGTAGAAGATTAATATTATTTAGTCAAGGGCTTGCCATCTTTTCTTTGACCATTAGTAACGATCGCAGGTGGCTTCATATCACAAAACTCTATTTTCCTACACCATACGTTTCCTGGGCGCAGACGCAGGTGCAAAGAGGGCTGCAGGGGCAATGATTCCAAACAGGATGTCTTAGCTTACGTTTAGGCAAAGCGCACAAGCACTATATTGTGCGTCAATACAACATAGAAAAAAACATCCGCCATGCGAACTAAGTCTTCTTTCTCCCTTCTGTTATTAGTAGTTCTTTCTTTCGGATGCTTCGTGCTTAACGGGCAGGAAACGGTAAGTGGCGAGCTTAAAAAATGGCACAAAATCACCCTGACGGTTGATGGCCCCAACACTAGTGAGCTTAACGATTATAACCCCTTTCTCCATTACCGAATGGACGTAACGTTTCGTCACGATTCGGCCATTTACGTCGTCCCTGGCTACTACGCTGCCGATGGTAATGCTGGCAATACCAGTGCGGATAAAGGCAACAAATGGCGGGTGCACTTCTCTCCTGGCCATACGGGAGAATGGACCTGGGAAGTCAGTTTTCGTAACGGCACCAATGTGGCCGTCAGTGATAACCCCAGTAGCGGAGAAATCGTCTCCGGGGTAGATGGCCTACACGGGCAATTCTCCATTGCTCCCTCGGACAAAACCGGAAAAGACCTCCGGGCAAAGGGGCGACTATTGTTCCATGGCCGCCAGTACCCCGTTTTCGCTGAAACCGGAGAGTATTTCATTAAGTCTGGCACGGATGCGCCGGAGAATCTGCTGTCCTACGTAGACTTTGACGGCACCTTCCACGATGATGGTCAGAAAGACAACCTGGTTAAGACCTGGGCGCCTCACCTCTCCGACTGGAAGGCCGGCGACCCCACCTGGAAAGACGGAAAGGGTAAGGCGCTCATCGGCGCCATTAACTACCTGGCCAGCGAAGGACTAAACGCCTTCAGCTTCCTTACCAACAACATTGCCGGAGACGATAAAAACGTCTTCCCCTACGTCAGCTACCATAACTATGAGCGGATCGACGTCTCGAAAATGGACCAGTGGGAGATCGTCTTCAGCCATGGCGAACGCCTGGGGATGTTCCTTCACTTCAAAATGGCTGAGGTGGAAAACCAGGGCTTACTCGATGGCGGAGATCTTGGCCCCCAACGCAAACTCTATTACCGGGAGCTCATGGCTCGCTTCGGCCACCACCTCGCCCTCAACTGGAACGTTGGCGAAGAGAACGGTCTATGGATGAAAAAACATACCACTCCCTGGCAGAACACGACCCAGCGATTGGCCATGGCCCGCTACTTCTACGAAAATGATCCGTACCGCCATCACGTCGTCATTCACAACGGTCAGCAGTTTTATGATTTGCTCGGGCCGGAGAGTCGATATACCGGATTATCCTACCAGACCAGTAAGCCTGATTTTCGCCAGGTGTACCCTAGCATTAAGCGTTGGCTTGAGCTCTCCAAACAGCAAAATGTGAAGTGGGCCATTGCCATCGACGAACCCGGAGACGCACAACACAGTCTTGTCCCGGACGCCGATGACGATGGCGTACACGACAACGCTCGCCAGAATGCCCTTTGGGGAGCCATAATGGCTGGCGGCTGGGGCTCAGAATGGTACTTCGGCTATAAGCATGCCCATTCTGATCTTTCCTGCGAAGATTTCCGCAGCCGGGATAAGTTCTGGGACCAGGTTCGCTATCACCTGGAGTTCATGGAGAAAGCCGATCTACCGCTCGCCGACATGAAACCCGGAAACAACCTTAGCTCTTCCGAAAACGACTGGATCTTAGCCAAAAAAGGAGATGCCTACCTCATCCTCCTTAAGATGGGAGAGAAACCAGACAACCAACTCACCGTACCCGTGGGAAAATATGCCGTAAAGCTATTCAACCCCCGCACCGGAAAATACGCTGGCTCAACCAATGAGCTCACGCCAAAGGATGGAAAAATAAAGCTGCCTGTGCCAAGCTCGGAGGTGGAGAAGGATTGGATCGTGCTGGTGAAAAAGGGCTAGTTGTGCGAATCAATGGCTAATCAAATATCTATGATATGCTGAACGCTTCATTCTTTGCCAGGGCAGAATCGCTACCGCATTTCCACGCTCCGGGAGCCTGTGGCCCCGTTCGCGTTCGGACCGGTAACCATTAAAAATTGTCGGATTAGTGGTTGACTTACGTCAATCATACGTGAACATTTTATACAAATCTCTGTCTATAAAAAAAACACCAAACCTAATTTACACATGCGTTTCTTACTCTTACCCCTGCTCTTGTCATGCGGCATCCTGTCGGCGCAGTACAGCAAAGGCACCCTTTATTTTGGCCAGGAATCTGGCATCGAATTTCTGAGCGTTTCTGATGGCTTATTCGGTGGCATAGGCCTACGAGTTCGTGGCGGTTATTTTGTGCGCGATCGACTACTCGTAGGGGCAGCCGTTGAAGTTGGAGAGTTTGCAAGTATTACTACCAGAGATCAATTTCAGATAACTCCATTCACACGCTATTATGTCCCGTTAGGCAAGTCAAGGAACACCCAATTATTCGGTGAAACGGGCCTGACAATAAACATTGACGAACGAGCAGCCTTATCGCCGTCAATCGCTTTGGGCGGCGAGTACCAATTAGCACCAGGAGCAATGCTCACAGCTACGGTTCGTCATAATTTCAATACACAACGACTACCGAGACTTTTTACGCTGGGGGTCGGCCTCAATGTACTGTTCGGCGAACAGCACAGTCAGGATCCTGCGCTTGGACACGTAAATAAAGCTGGAGACCTCTTGCTCAACCCAAGTATTGGTAACGCTACTATCGGGTTAAACTTCAGCACTGAATATTCTTTCGCCACCGTTCAGCTGGATGGCGGCATTTTTCTGTCCGATCACCTGGCTTTGATGGTACGGGCAGGGTACAATACTTTCAGGGCTGACATCGGCATAGATGTAGCCCCTCGAATCCTTACCTCCAATGAAACCGTACTCGGAATGGGGCTGCGCTATCAGATCAATAATGGTAAGCAGTGGCAGCCTTACGCCCAGGGTGGAATACGCCATTTAAGGAGTGAACAAGCGGGTAATCGTTACTTCGTTGATGGTGTACCCTTCAACGAAATATCCTTCAGGCACTTATCATTCGACCTTGGAGCGGGGATGATGTATCACCTGTCAACCACCGTAGCGCTAGACCTTGGTTTGAGCTGGTTGCCCATCATCAGCAGTCAGTATCCTTTTATACCTCCTGGCGATCAAGTAGCGGCTAATTTCCGGGTGGTGATCTTTCCGTCTCGTAATCGCTAGAGACAATAAATAGTGAATTGAATTATTCTGCCGTTATCTATAGCCTATATCAATCTACAACCCCTCCCCAGCACATATACTTCGTCACCAGATATTCATCTAGTCCATACTTCGACCCCTCCCGCCCAAAACCAGACTCTTTAACGCCGCCGAAGGGGGCGACGGCCGTGGAAATCATCCCGGTATTAATGCCCACCATGCCGTATTCCAGGGCTTCAGCGACGCGCCAGATTAGGGCGTAGTCTCTGCCGTAGAAATAGGCGGCTAGTCCGAAGGGAGTATCGTTGGCCAGGCGGACGACCTCTTCCTCCGTCTCGAAGCGAAAAATGGGGGCAACCGGGCCAAAGATTTCCTCTTCACTGACGGCCATGGAGCCGTCTACACCGGTAAGGATGGTCGGCTGGTAAAATAGTGCTCCGGCTTCAGAGCGATTTCCGCCGGTGGTGGCGACGGCGCCCTTATCGACGGCATCGCCAACGATTCGTTCGACTTTCTCCAGCCCGGAGGCGTTGATCAAGGGGCCAAGGTCTACGCTTTCGTCGCGACCATCCCCCAGCCGGAGCTTCCTAACCTCCGCCGTAAAGGCTTCCACGAATCGGTCATAGATGCTCGCCTGCACGAAAAAGCGGTTAGCGCAGACACAGGTCTGCCCTCCATTGCGGTACTTACTGGCCATAGCACCTGCGACCGCGCCCTCAATGTCCGCATCATCAAACACGATGAAGGGAGCATTTCCACCTAGTTCCAGTGATAACTTTTTTACCGTACCGGCGCATTGCTTCATCAATTCTTTGCCAACGCCGGTAGAGCCGGTAAAACTCAGTTTACGAATAATCGAGCTTTCAGTAAGCACGCTACCCACTTGCTTTGGTTGATTGGTAGTCAATACATTAAGCACTCCCTTCGGAATGCCTGCTTCCTCCGCCAGTACTGCCAGTGCCAGGGCCGACAGCGGCGTATCCTGAGCGGGCTTGATCACCACCGTACACCCAACCGCCAGTGCCGGAGCGACCTTGCGTGTGATCATGGCGTTAGGGAAATTCCAGGGCGTAATGGCGGCCACCACGCCGATAGGCTGCTTGATGACAGTAATGCGTTTGTCAGCACCGTGCCCAGGAATAACGTCCCCGTAAGCCCGTTTCCCTTCCTCC
>CALIGP010000316.1 GCA_938021455.1 uncultured Lewinella sp.
CGACGTACTCGTTACTTTCTACTCTGAGGATTCTTCCGGTCAGCGAAACATCAGTGGCCGCTACCGCGGCCCGTTGACCGTGGTGGATTAAATCAAACAATGCCCCGCACACTCCTCTTCATTTGCTCCCGTAACCAATGGCGAAGCAAAACAGCTGAAACCATCTTTCGCAAGCGGGATGATCTTGACGTTAAATCCGCCGGAACTGCCTCCAACGCACGCATTCGCGTGAACGAGGGGATGATCCGATGGGCGGACACGATCTACGTGATGGAGCGCAAGCATGAGCGCTACCTGCTGACTCGTTTCTCCCGACTGACTAAATACAAGAACATCGTCGTGCTGGACATTCCGGATAACTATCAATACATGGACCCGGAGCTGATTGCGGAGTTGGAGGATGTGATTGGTGAATGAGCGCTCCGCGCGCGACGGGCCGAAGCGTGCTCCGCACGCGCAATCAATTTGTAGCGCGGCTGGTGGTCACAAACGTCCTACTTGACCTTTGACTTAAACTTTCTAGACGATGCGTTTTCTCTTTATGCTTTTTGTTTTCGTCTTACTGGGGATTTCCTGTCAGGAGGAAATCGTTTACCTTCCTGAAGAACCCCAGGTAGAGGAAAGCGATCCCGTGTTGCATACTCCATCGCCTTATAAGTTTGTGTATTACAGCTCATTCTATTTCCCGAAACAGGGCTACCTTATTTCAGAGTTGATTTCTCCTGCTAAAGACCTTTACTTGCATCACTTGGTACTTACGCAAAAGGACTTGTTGAATGGAAACGAGCTTCGCGGTGAAAGTCATGCAGTTGCTTTTAATTTTGTTACTAAAGGCAAGGCTATTACTGGCGTTCATACATCAGCCTATGATGACAACTCGCCACGAATAATATCCTACGGAGCACAAAAGAGCTTCAATTTTTCCCGTGATGCGAATCTAGCAGACGTTTACCCAAGTAATGGAGCGCTAACCATTTCCCGGACAGACGATGCTTTTTCTGTAGAGGCGAAATTTTCAAAGGACGACAACTTCACTATATTAAAAGGGACCTTTAAAGGTGATATTACGGAGATTTCACCTCCCACTTCAATACCGGTTGATGAACGTCTTTTTCAGGGATCTAATGAATTTACTTTTTTGGGTCAGACGCATACTCTTAACCATGCTTATATGGCAAGGGGTATTTTGGGTGAGCAAGGCCCTGGATATAAATTCTACCTTACGACTAATGATATATTAGGAAACGCGAACCAGTTCTACGGAACGAGTGATTTGATAATCCTGAGACTTTATGCTTCATCTCCTGATTTAGCCGGTGTTTTCTTGCCAGATGTTGGTACTTTAAGTACCTATGGTGAAAGAGTAAATCCTCGCCTGACGGGCATTGGTAATTTCTGCCGTAATATGAATTTTTTGACTCGGAGAGCAGATGATGAAGTGTATGTGGAAAGTGTAACGGTCAACGTAGTAACTAGCGAAAATAATATAAAGCTCCATTTTATTGGCCTGGATGCAAGCGGGCAACAAGTTACAGGCATTTATCAAGGCCCGTTAACCGTTTTTGATTGAGAAATTTGCTCTCCGCACGCGCTATCAATTTGTAGCGCGGCTGGAAGCCGCTTTGGCCGGTCGCTGCTGGAAGCCGCTTACGCCGGAAGTACACCAATTAAAGCTTGTGCTAAACGATTTTTGCCGCGAATAATCAATGTTCGTTCAGTAGGAAGTATCCGTTGGTACAGCTCGAATAATGCCAGTCGATCATTAGCCACCGGCGCCTCCCGAAGAGGGTCCTCCTCCCAGGGCAAGTCCGGATAGCAAAGCAGAATAAGATCGTAGTGGCGGGTTTCGCTTGCGTGAAGGACCTCCGGTGGGCAGTTGCCATACTTTACTTCGGCCCAGATTCGAATCACCTCCGGGCCGGTATCACAGATCACGAAAGAAGCCGAAGACGCGCGGGCGGCGTCTTCGGCTTCTTTTTGTATTTGCCAGATGGCGAGTAAATCGGTGGCGGAATACTGTCCGTTTCGAGCCAGAAGGTAGGAGCGTGCAGCTTCTTTCACGTAGAGCCCATCCAAGGCAAAAGCTAAGTCTCTGGCCAGTGTGGTTTTGCCGGAGGATTCAGGGCCGGTTACGAGGATGGTAGTCGTCGCTTCGCTCCTTTTAGACGCTTCGCTTTTAGGGGCCAACTTCATCATTTCTGGTTTAGGTTGTGGTTGCGCCCAAAAGCGCAACGTCTAAAAGGCGAAGCCGTCTACAAGATCGCGCAGCGATCGTCTACAAGCGCAGCGTCTAAAAAAAACGCAACGCGTTTTTTACCGCTCCAACTTAATCTTCTCCTTCGCCTTCTTCGCCTTAAGCGCGTCGGTAGAAGCTTTCATCTCTTCGCCCATTTGCTGGCTGGCGATGAAGCTGGCCGTCATTTGAGAGAGCATGTCAGAACCGGCCGTTGGCGCGTTCGGGAGCATGATGAGGTTTGAGTTCACGTTTTCGCCCATACTCTGGAGTGTATCGTAGTGCTGGGTAACGACGATAAGGGCGGAGGCTTCCTGGCTATTGATGCCAACGGAGTTGAGGATGTCTACGGACTCTTCGAGGCCCTTGGCGATCTCGCGGCGCTGATCGGCAATACCTTGACCCTGTAGGCGCTTGGATTCGGCTTCGGCCTTGGCCTTAGCGACGATGCGGATACGGTCGGCTTCACCTTCGTATTCGGCGGCGAGTTTTTCGCGTTCGGCGGCGTTGATCCGGTTCATGGCAGACTTTACGGTTGCATCGGGGTCAATGTCCGTTACCAGGGCGCGGACGATTCGGTAACCGTAGTTATCCATGGCTTCCTGTAGCTCAGACTTGATCGCGTTGGCGATGTCGTCTTTACGCTCGAAAACATCGTCAAGCTTCATCTTAGGTACCTCGGCACGGACTACGTCAAAGATGTAAGAATTGATCTGCTCGTCTGCATTAGCAAGCTTGTAGAAAGCGTCATAAACACTGTCTTGCCCGACAACGTACTGCACGCCTACTTTGAGTTTGACGAATACATTGTCTTTAGTTTTCGTCTCAACGTTCACGTCCAGCTGACGGACCTTGAGACTCATTTTGCCAGCGACCTTATCAATGAAGGGGACTTTGAAGTGAAGTCCCGGGCCTTTAATACTGGTAAACTTACCGAGCCGTTCCAAGACGGCCATAGATTGCTGCTTTACGGTATAGAATGCGCCGTTGAATATAAGGAAGGCCAAAAAAGCGATGGCCCCTAAAAAGGCGATTGATGTATCCATTGTATGTGTGTGTATTTGTGCCAAGATAATGTTTTACCCGCTAAGTAGGTTGTAATTGATAAAGATGGACTCGACGGAGCCGGACGGAAAGCCGACAAACGATAGAGTAGGGGGCGCGGACGCGGGTGCGACGGAAGGTTATTGGGCAAGGAGAGGCGTTCTTTCACCTTGCTTTTTTAACGAAAAACGGCACCTGCGTCCGCGCCCAAGAACAAAAGTGAATTAGCTGCGCAACAATATTCCCACCAAAAGCGTACATTTGCGGAACACTCACGGGAGTGGACGAACCTGGTAATGCTGAAAGATGCATTACCAGGTTTTCTTTTACCAAGAATACGATACCATGTACGATTTAAACGATGCCTACAAACAGCACCTGGAAGCCATTGCGGTGGCCATTCAGGCGAGCCCTAACTTGGCTACCTTCCTGGAAGAGGAAGAGGACGAATTTTACGATGCCCTCAAACTGGAGTTTGAACCTCAGATCGAACAAGCCCACCAGCAGCTGATTGATTACAGTCCGCTGGAGATTGAAGCGTTTGAAAAGTATCTGCTTGATGAACGTTTCGAAGGTTTGTTCTTGCCTCGTGCCCTTGGCTACGCCGTGTTGCGTGGTGAAGTGACGGAGCATTACTACTACGCCCGCCAGAACGACCATTTCGGGACGATCCTGAAGGCCATTGCGGTTAACAGTAATTTCGACCAGCTCAGTAGCCGTATCGGTCAGAGTGTACAGTGCGGCTTTGCACTAAGCAGCGATATATTCGTTACTGGCCTGGTAGACGGCGTACCCAGCAAGCGCGTTCGCCAGTTCCTGCAAACCCAGCGTAGCAGCGATGCCCGGACGATGGAAGGTCGCCGCCGGATCGAGCGCCGCTACCGCAAGCAGTTCCGCAACCGGAACTATCACTACGCTCCCTTCCCGGTCAATACTTCGGAGCTAACGACTTACAACTCAGCGCTCATTGACTTTTTGCTTTTCCGCGTGAGTGGAGAGCTCCCCAATGATGCCCTGATGCCAACGCTACACGCGATGGTAACCCGCCCGGAATTTGCTGGCCGGCAGGAGATCTTCCGCCCAATGGCCATCTACGGCGCTTACTTTACCCCAAGTGAAGAAGGCCTTCCGGAGTTAATGGAAGCCATCAATCGGGAGCGTAAGGCTGATCCCGAAGGTGTGACGAACGCCATGCTTTCCTTCATCCTGGAGCTTAAGCAAAACCGCCTGGTACCCTTCGGCCCGGAGCAGGAACAACGCCTTGGCAACGTTATTGACCGGACCGTTGAGGATGATCTGTCTGCCTACTTTAATCTAACAGATAAGATTCACGGTGACGGCTACGTCAACCCTGACGTGCACGAAGCCATTATGGAGGAGCAAGGCAAACACCCTGGCCTGAGCCCTTTCAATGAAAATATTCGGGAGACCGTTCACGGCTACTTCGGCCAGCTGGCCAGTGGCCTGGGAACGGACGAGGCGGACTACATGGAGTGGTTTGAGATTACGGGCAAGCAGTTCCCCGCCTACATCAAAATTTTCGGTAACGAAAGCTTCAACCAGCAACTACGCGCCCTGGCCCGTAAGTATACCAAAGAGTTGATTAAAGTCCACACGAATAAGCGCGGTAAAGACTATCGGGATATTAAGAAAACTACGATGGCTACCTGGCAGGATTATGGCTTCATGACGGAGAAAAAACTCAAGGAGTTCTTCAAAACGCCACGTAAGAAGAAAGTGGAAGAGTAAGAAGAGTAGCGTTTTTGTCGTAAAAAAGCGATCGAAGCGCTGAACATCAAAAAAAACGGCCGGGTCCTTAATAAAGGTCCGGCCGTTTTCTTTTTTACCAATTATTATTGGCTTATTTGGTCTGGCCTTCTACTTCTTCACCCATTCACTTAGCCGTATTTATGTCCAGACTTGTTATTATTTCCAACCGCCTACCCATCACCATAAATCGTTCGGCGGGTGAATTGCATTACCATCCCAGCGCTGGAGGTTTAGCTACGGGCTTGAACTCACTGGACGCAAGCTATAACAAACTATGGATCGGTTGGCCCGGAGTAGACATTGCTGATGAATGGGAAAGAGAAGGTATTCGAAACGATCTGGCCAAACGAAGTCTTGCCCCCGTATTTTTGACGGAGCGGGAAATAGACCTTTACTACGAGGGTTTTAGTAATAAAACGATCTGGCCGCACTTCCACTACTTTACGGAGTACACGGCTTATAATGATGACATGTGGGCCGCCTATCAGGAGGTGAATTACAAGTTTTTTCAGGAAACAGAGAAGCACCTCCGGGAGGATGATATGGTGTGGGTTCATGACTATCAATTAATGCTGTTGCCTGCTTTAATTCGGGCCAAGTTTCCGAATATCAGCATCGGCTTTTTCCTGCATATTCCGTTCCCGAGCTACGAAGTATTCCGGATATTACCCTGGCGTAAGCAGATACTGGATGGTTTGCTTGGCTCCGACCAGATCGGCTTTCACACCTTCGGATATATGCGGCACTTCCTGTCCGCTGCTTACCGGATTACGGGCCACGAACACAAGTTTGG
>CALIGP010000317.1 GCA_938021455.1 uncultured Lewinella sp.
GCAGTGGGCTTACCTCCGAAATTACGGACCACCTCTTTGTCAAAGTTGATCGCCAATATCGCCGCCTCGACTTCAAAGACCTCCATTATCTCGAAAGCTACGGCAACTACGTCAAGCTATGGACCAGCGGAGAAGACTTCCTCCTCACCGCCCGTACCCTCAGTAGCTTCCAGTCGGAATTGCCGCCTTCTTTCCAGAAAATCCATAAGAGCTACATCGTCAATAAGGCCCTGGTGAATTACCTCGAAGGCAATCAACTTGCCATGCGTAGTGGGCAAGTACTCCCCGTAGGTAAGTTGCAACGGGAGGCGGTGAAACGGTGGGTGATGGGATAAATGCCATAAGCGCAATCCCCCGGAGGTGACTGCGCTTATGGCTAATAAAATAACGGGGGATTAAATCCGGATGGTCGTACCGTCGAATTTAGGCAGCGTCATGGAGAAGTTCTCGCCAAACGTCAGCTTCTGCTCTTCCAGAATAGCAATGGCGATGGCTTCACCCATCAACAGCGACTCGTAGTAGTCCGTGAAGTAATGGACACCCGCCCAGTTCCGGCCGATCGCAATGTTAGAAGCCAACTTATTCAACTCTCCTTCCACCGTTAGCTGCGCCAGCTTACAGTCTTTGTCGAGTACAGGGACTACGTCTAGCTTGTTGCCATTGTTGGTCGGTACGAAGGCCAGGTTAGCCGACTTGAGCTGGTAGCCTGGGAAGGGCAATACCTCCGCAAGGCCCGTTATCTGGTTGGCTTCGTTGGCGGCGGGGTCACTGGGGTCAATCAGCGACAACGGCGCGCAGTGGTCGAAAAACGCTTTCAGAATCGTTACGCAAGCACCCGCCACCGTTGCGTGGCCCGCCCCGTAGGCCGGGTGCATCGGGGAGCCTTCGCAGAAGGCCATGGGCAGCAAGTGACTGTCCGCTTGTTCTGCTGCCGGCTTACTTCCGTTTTGGGCAGCGTTGTGGGTCTTCACGTCATCGAGGATATTGCTGAGGTCGGCGGCCATGTCCATCAGATCGGGGGCCTGATCCCGTAGTACATCTACTTTGTGGATGCGAGCGGCCATAACTTCCGGCCGACAGCGGCGGTGGACATTATACTTCTGAAACCGGACGGCCTTCAGCGCTCGCGTGGCGACTTCCGTCACTAGCGAGAGAATGTGCGGTCCGCCGAAGTGCGCAAAGCCCTGCTGGTGGTCGATGTTGTCTGCCGTCTGAAACGGAATACCCGGATCAAAAGCTGTCCCGTTGCCTAAGAGCAAAAGACAAGCGTTCAGATAGGCCTCATAAAGTGCATCGTAATGCACGTAAGTGGCCAGGTCGCGCGGCGTGTAGATGAACCGACGGGCAGGTGCTGCCTGGTAGGCTTCCTGGCCTCGCAGATCTGCGGCGTTCTGTACGTCAAGGTATTCTTCCCAGCTGGTCATGTAGTCCTTCCCGGGCTCCGCTACCCGGATGCGTTGATCAATGTCAATGGCACCGTAGCTAATGCGGCCATCGGCTGGCGTCCGCTCTCCTGCAAAACCGGAGTCGCCAGCCAGCAAAAATTGAGAGAGGTAAGGGCCAACGTCGTCTCCACGGGTGATGCCACGGAAGGCCGTGGCCGGAGTCGGAGCTGTCCTGCGCCGGGTAGCTGCCTGCTGATCCGTCACGGTTCCGCTGCCAGCAAACCAGGGTAGGTCAGCCATTTCATCGGTGAGTTTTTTGATCTCTTCCACTCTCGGCTTCTTTCCCTCAACGATGTCCAGGAAGTTGGTGGCGGAAATGTCATCCTTATCTTTCGTAACCCCAAGGCCCATTACTCCTGCGGAGAAATGGCGGAAAGGAACGTCCCGGAGAAGGGCCTGAGCGTAAATTTCCGCCATTTCTGCCGTCAATTCGTCGCTGCCCACGGTAGGTGCCGGAGGCATGGTTAACGCCTGCGCATCGGGTCCCTGCAAATCGTAGGCTAGGCCAGCACTCTGGCTTTCCCAGGCTCGAACGTTTAGGCCCGGTATGCCCTGGGCTTTGGCCGAGAGCCACGCCGGTGGCGTCGTGGTGGAGCCGTTGCAGTTGCCCTCGTGGCCAAGGGGCGTATCCCGGAAGTCCCGGAAATCGCCACTGTCAACCGCTCGAACGAAGCGTTGGTAATGGTCGGGGTTGTCGACCAATCCGGTATCCGGATTATGCGGTAGCCCTTTAGTGAAGGACGCGAGATAACTCGGCAGGCCTTCTTTGTCAAGGCCATGGGTGGCCGTCGTTGCCGCGCAATGCCGGAAGCGTTGCTCGTCGCTGTTTTCCAGCTGGGGTGGGTGAATGCGTTCGCGGGCCATCTGGGAGGCCTGGTCACGTACGGCATGGGAATTGTGTCTTCTGTAACTCATGGGTTATCGGTTGAGATGAATAAAGAGTACTACCTGAGGGTTATGGGTGATAAATGCGTTGTTCAGGTGTACTGCAAAATTCAGGGCATCCGATGGACTTCCACTTATAACTTTTGTTATCCAGCCTTTGGCGTAGCCGTGCCGGCTGTTGAATAAAGACTTTTTCTGGGAGAGTGTTTGACCTTTGACTAACTCCAAGGTCGCCCCAAAAGCGATCATCGTTTGCAGCTTCTCCGCCGCGAACGCATCCGAAGAAACAAAATGAGCTTTATAACCTTTTGCTGAATAGATCATGGCCAGCGAACTTCCCGTACTTCCTCCTGTGTAATCCACTACCGTTCCTCCTTTTTGAAGGTCGCCTCTCTTTTCTCCACCTTCCACCATGGCCAGCGCCATGCGGTCTTTCATGCTACCCGTAGGATTGGCCCCTTCCAGCTTTACGTAGATATCTGCGCTTTCCGGGCCAACCAGTTTTTCCAGTTTGACCAGGGGGGGGTGTTTCCGATTCCTTTCATGGTGGATTTTTCTAAAAGTAAGGAGTACTTGCTATGGGGCCGCTGAAAGGCTTGGTTATTCTTCTTCGAAAAGGATTACCTCTTTGATTCTATTTTCAACAATAGTTGAGGGAATGGAATCAATATCAGACTTATCGTAAACTGCAATTAGATAGACACTAGTTTCACCATTGTCTAATCTGTTCTCAATATCAATGTTTACATAGGTAATGAGCCTGCCTCCTCCACTTTTACCACGACCTTTACTCTTTATGGCAAACCGGATCTTATAAGCGTTAGGGCTTAGTCTGTCACCAAGATAAGGGTCTTCTTCCAGCTTCTCTACAACTAACTTTATATCTCTACCTAAGGATTTGTACTTCTTCGATAGCTTTTTAGCTTCTCGCTTAAAAGTTTCCGTTAGTTTGATGTTAGAGGGCATCCAAAAAGTCCTTTACCGTTTCTGTAGATTCATTTTGACCAGCTTCTAGTTCTTTAGCTTCTAACAAGCCTGATTTTATCGAACGGGTAATTCCCTCTAAGGCATCCATTTGTTCGACAATCTTCGATAAGCGATTCCAATCGGCAATGGAGATGACTACAGAAGTCCTTTCACCTTGACTATCAGTAAGATATTGAATGTTAGTCATATTGGATAAGTTGGTTGTCTTTCGTCAACAGATTGATAATCTTTTTAGTTTCGTCTCCGCTCTTATCACTGAACACACATCAAGGCATTAAATCAACTTTGCATGATCTAAAAACGGAGCGGAGTCGTTTTTGAGTCCTTTGAGCGCCCGGTGCGGATGACAGCCTAAACCCCCAGTCACTTAGCAACCACGAAGTGAATCCCCAGCTATCCTGCATCTTGAAACTTGCACCCTTGCACTCAATAACCCAAACCCTGCACCCTGCGCGCCGTCGCCCCCTAAAACCCTCCACTCACCAAAAACCGGAACCGCACATCATTCGCTTCCCCGGAGAACAAATCCCGGTCCAGCCGGTAGGCCAGTTCAAAGCCCACGGTGATGTCCTGCGCGTTTAGCCAGACGTTGTCGAAGAGGAACTGCCCCCCGACGGAGCTGGCCGAGATGTTCCGGAGGCTCGTCCCGTCCAGGCTGTAGCTATGGTAATCATAGAAGGCATTCAATCGCACCCGCTGGAAGTAAGTGACGCCCGCAATGCCGAAATCAGGGTACAGAACCGGGAGCTGATAATTCACCCCCAGGCGATAGACCCGATCAGCGGGCGGCGCAACGTAGCCGCGCGCATACCGAAAACCATCCGGAAACTGATAAGCATTGCGGATGGGCTCCCGCTGGTAGTCGAAGTCCAGCTTCAGGCCGTGAGTAGCGAACAGGCCCGGGAGATTGATGGCCGAGCGTAGCAAAAACCGGTCCCCCAAATCATCCGCCCCAAAGCCCTGGTCGTAGCGCAGGAACAGGGAGACGCCAAGCCGAGATTGCACCTGCTGGTAGGCTAATCGTTGAAAACTGGAGAAGGCCAGCTGTAGCCCCAGCCCGCCGAAGTTATCCGGCAGTTCCCCGCCTTCGTTGTTGCTTAGGGCATAGTAGGTGTATTCAGCTGCCGGTGTCAGGTTGGTCTGGAAGTTGCCCGCCACCCAGGTCAGTGGCACCCGAACGCCACCACTAACCGTTAACTGGTTCAGATTAACCCGGTTAAAGACCGTGTCTACGCCCGCCCGGAAGGTGGAGTAGTTGCGGTCCCGCAGCTCCACGGCTGCGCGCAGTACCGGGAACAGACCCCCGTAATTCACTGAAGCGCTGGCGGCCGACCGCTTCTCGTTCAGGTTGTACTGCCCGTCCACATCAATGGCGATGGTGTTCAGCGCATTCGTTGCCGCGATGATCGCCCCGGGACTCACGTAGCTGCCGTTATACGACCAGCTGTGTAGTTTGATGCCACCAAGATTGTCGGAAAAATCACTCACGGCGTACTCCTTGGCTTTCACCGTGCTGGAGAGATCGACCGCCTCCTCCACGAATCCCGCCGAGCGCTCATAAAAGCTCGGCCCGGCGGGCAGCGTTCCACCCGGAATGCCCGCGTACAGTCCGCCATACACGCCGCCAGATTTTCCCCCGCTCGTAAGCGCCAACTGACGCAACCGATCTCCCTTCGGCGTCGGCTCGGCGTAGATGAGCTGTCCGTCCTTAGTCAATACTGGCATCGTCGCGCCCACGGCAACGTTGGTCAACTGAGCAATGTCTCCGTTGGAAGGGTTGAGCTGATAGATGTTGTCCACTCCGTCCCGACCACTCACGTACACCAGCGTTCCGTTGTCCGCCACCCGCAGCAAGTCAATCGCTTCCGGCGACCGCTCCTTGAGGGTTGTGGTCTGCCCCGAGGCCAGGTCCAGCGCCATAATGGCAATACCGCTATACTGCTGGTCGAAGAAGTAAACCATCTTCCCGTCCGGAGAAAATCGCGGGAAACTCACCGAGCTGGCGTTACGGCGGAAGCGGCTCTCCACCTCACCGGTAGCAGTGTTCAAGACTACAATTTCTGGCGGACCCGCCAAGGGGTCATGGTAAACGGCCACGATCTGCCGCCCATCAAAACTTAGCGAAGGAGACAGGTACTTACCCTTGTCGGTCAGCTGCCGTTTCCGGCCACTCCCGAGCTCGTATAGAATGATGTCACTAAACTGCAGGTTCGTGTAGCGGGGGTGCTGCCGCCGTTCCATCCAGACGGCGAACTTGCCGCTCACATCTACGTAGGGCTCCCGTTGGATGCCCAGGTTGGTGACTACCCGGTCGGGGCCACCCGTCAGATCAATCTCCACCAGCTGTGGCAATATCTGGAAGCCGCTACGCAAGGCCAGTAAACGGCCTTGCCCGTCCATTGACGGAAAGCGATAATTCACGATGTCTTTGCGTTGGTCACCGATGGCTTTTCCCGCTACGAAGGGCGCGCGGGCGGCAGTGAGGCTGTCTTGTGCCGCCTTCAAGTCAGCCATCGTGGTGGCATACAGTTCTGGCGTGCTTAGTCCGGTTTCCTTCTTCAGCGCCCGGCTGAAAGAGTAGAGCAGGCCGCCCTGGGCCGCGCCCTGGTGCAGCACCTTGCGCCAAACGTCGTTGCCGTAGCGCTCGCGGGCATAGGTCAGCATCCCGTAACCGTAGCGGTAGTGGTCGGGCACCAGCTGCCGGAAACTGTTGTTGCGGGCCACGGGATACTTGTAGATGATGTCGTTGGCCAGCAGGCTGCGTAGGGTGCCCGTAAAGGCCGGGGTCCGGCCGCGCCCCCCCGGGCTCATGGCCGTTTCGTAGATCGTTGCGTCGCCCTCGCTGAACCAGTTCGGGACGGCAATGCCGGAGAGCACCGCCCAGCCGAATTGCCCCTGTAGGTAGCTCACTAGCTTGGTCAGCCCGCGCCGCTCATTGCTGTTTTGCTGCACGTGGCGGAACTCGTGTATCGTGAGCAGGTCCATCCAGTCTGCCGTACTCAGCAGACTGAAAGACTGCGGGCCCGTCGCGAAAAATCCGGAGCGGAAGGGCGCCAGCCCCACGAACCCGTTGATGGTCATATTCGGCGTCTGCAGCACGATGTCTACGTCAAATTGCTGCTCCCCGATACTGCGGGTGTGCTTCTCATTGAGCAGCTCAATGAGCGTCGCGACGCGCTTGGCGCGGGCCTCGTAGCCCTTCGGGAAAAGGACCCGGCCTTCCGTCGTCTCAATCTTTTGCCAATCCACCGCCGGTGGGTGCAGCCCTATTTGGGCGCGGACGCAGGTGCAAAGAAGAAGTAATAATAGCAGGGAGAGGTAGCGCATAGTTCGTGGCCGGTAGGTTTAGCTCGATGCTCAATATGGGGATAATATTGGATTAGGTCACCACGCGCTCCCGCGCGTGTACGGACCCATCGCGTGCTGCTATCTAAGGTTACCGCTCAATAGTTGAGTTCTAGCATTACGCTGATGGTAAAATTTATAGTCTTTTTTGGTCAACTTTTAACTTAAGTTGTCAATAATTGACTGTATATTTGTTGGGAAGTACAAATCATGCGAGTTAATCTCAAAGAGGTCCAAAGTGGTGAGCTGATAGAGGCTCTTATTACGAAAGCCAATAAAAAAGAGCTTCCGCCAAAAAGAGAGGGGTGGCAGTTCACCTGGAAGAAACTGGGTAATACAGAAGGTGCTGATTTCTACAAATTAACTACTGTTGAAGAACCCGATGTTATCGAGGGTATGTTAATGCTGACGTTAATCAATGAAGAGATGTTATACTTGAACAATATTGAAGTAGCTCCCCACAACTACGGTAAAGATGGACGGTATGACAATGTCGCAGGTGGTCTTCTGGCCTTCGGTTGCTATAAAAGTTTTGAACAGGGAAAAAACTATTACTTAGGCTATCTCTCCTTCGAGAGTAAAACAAAGCTGATAGAGCTGTATCAGAACAAGTATGGCGCAACCTTTGCAATGGGACAAAAGATGTTCTTTGATCCAAAAGCTGGTAAGCAGCTGATGAAAAAGTTCTTAACCATAAAATTTGGAGAAAATGAAGAAGAGTGAAGTAGTAAACGAAGGAGGCATAAACGGCCTTGGTGAAAGCCTGGTGAACTTAAATAGCCAATCATTCAAAAGCCTCCAAGATGCCATTATTGCACACCATGCTAATCAAAGCGAATCAGAGGTGATGAAGAACAGTATGATTTCACTTAGATTTCAAATGGAATCCTATTTGTCAAGCGATGAAATAGAAAATATAATACCTGCAGGCAATTTCATTGAAAAATTCCTTAAAGTAGTTGGCGTCAGTAAGAAGAAATTTTCAGAATATATCGAATATGATTATTCCAATTTGATCGCAACGCTGAAAGGCCGCCGTAAGGTCAACCCTGACTTGGCCATTAAAGTCGGTAAGATATTCGGCGTAAGCCCGGCCATCTGGTTGCATATTGAATCGAAAAATGAACTTTCGGCTTATCTACGTGCAGAGCCATCATATGAAAAGTATAGCTTGTTGGAGTTGGTGAAATGAGAGGGCAGCTAATACTTTTTTACTCCGGCCACTACGCGCTCCCGCGCGTGTACGGACTCATCACGCTCTGCGCGATGCGGTACCTACTCCGTGTGCATAAACAGCGGTAGGCAATGCGAGCTGCTATCTTACATTTGATCCACCGCCCAAAAAAGCCCAAATGAAATTGACCAGCTTGTAATCAAGTAGACGGCCCCATCAATTAGTTTTGATGGGGCCGCCTATAGTCCCCTCGGCCACGAGAAGTGAAAATCCTTGAGACAATACTTTACCGAAACGAAGACTCGGTCACTGCAGGCCCGGGTTTTAGGCAATAAGCCTGATCATTCACAGAAAGGTTCAAAACTCACTTGGAGTGACCGAGTCCACTATAGCGATAAGTGTTTTTCTCTAAACGCTTATTTTAGCACAACAAATTTTTCAAAGTATCTCTTTCCTGCGTAGTTGATCATGATGTGATATAGACTATTGGGGAGATTGGCTACATTTATTTTGTCTAGATCAGAGTTGATTACTTGTGATTTTACCAACTGTCCTGTTGGACTGAGGATACTAAGTGTTAATCTGATAGTACTGTCGTAATCGAGCCCGGTCAGTTCCAACTGGATAAAATCTGAAACTGGGTTAGGGTATGTCTTAATACTAAAATCGGAGCCAGATCTATTGAAATTCACCACTCTTATTCCGGAATAATCAAATCTGCCGTCGTAATCAACCATCTTGATTCTATAATATTGGAGTCCGGCATTACCATTCAAATTTACGGCTCTGTCAGAATATTTGTACTCTTGATCGACATGGCTTTCACCTGCCGCCTCTACTCTGGCGATCTGTACGAAGTCAACCCCATTGTCAGAACGCTCTACCTCAAAATGACTACCATTCAATTCCGTAGCTGTTATCCAATCGAGATCAACATCTCTGTTTCGGTAGGGTACCGCATTGAATGATTTTAAAGCGATCGGTAGAATATTGGGAGCAGCCAATATATGACTGTCTTCTCCTCCATTACACACGGTTAGGGCTGTTCTAAAATATTGATAAGTTCCACCACCGAGATCGATAGCATCTTGACCCGTCGGGGAGGTAAGAACAACCTCTACGTCTTCCCCCGGAATGTCAGTGTCAAATGAAACCGTTGAAATGGTCCTTGATTCTCCTTCAATAAATAGTACGCTTGGGTTGATTTGAGCAGATGTGGTGAGTAAGTAATAATGATTCCCATCTCCGAATTCATTATTAGTAAGTTGTTGGTTTACAATTAGGTCTCCGGTCAAAGAAGCCTCATCTATCATTGGGGCTGGATTAATCGAACCGTTTACTTTTAGCCATAATGTAATTCCTCCAGTTGTTTCACTTATCGAAGTAACCGCTTTGAATTCAATTTGATGTGTGTTTGGAGTAGACAGAGGAGTATAAATCACCTCAATGCTTCCAATAGATTCATTAATGCTATTTCCACAATTTATCTGAGCTTTCACCTGATAAAGACCGAGTAAAAATACCGAGCAAATAAGTAATGTAGCTTTCATGTTTTAGTAGTTTGTAGTTTTAGTTGAATTAGGTACGTTGTTGAGCGTATTAAACAAGATGTGTAGAGCGTCTGAAGCAGCTGGCGGAAATACAGAGTTTAGGTATCTCACACTTCCATCCATATTTACGTCATACCTACTGTAATTATTCAAGGTTGCATTTGGGACATTATTCAATGGGTCAAACAAGATTCCCAGAGCGTCTGATGGGGTAGGGGGGAATACAGAATTCAAATATCTCACACTTCCATTTCCATCTACATCTCCGGACCACATTCCGAATATACCCGTATCGATTTCTGGCTGGTCTCCTCCAACGGCTTGTGTTGCCGCTGTTGTAAAGTCATAGGTGGATGTGATGTCAGGCCCCAACGCTACAGTATTAGTAGATTTAACGCCTATATGATTTCGGTGTCTTACTATTACAGTGTATTCTCCTGGTGGAATGCCTTGAAAATTTACTGGAGAGTTGTTACCTCCAATGTCTACAACATCGCCATCTCTTTGGAGAAGTGCAGATCTTGTTGATACGACTGCATCCGTATTGTCAAGGATTTCTAAAAACACCCAGTCTACTATGTCATCATTGTCATCTGCATAGTCAAAATCTCCAAGTCCATCAACTGATTCACCGCCACCGGCGACATGCGAAAAATCTGCCATTGCTGAATAAGGCTCTGTCACAGGAATTAGAGATTGAGTTCTTAATTGGTCTCTCATTAGACCTGCGGAGTTTTGATAAGCTCCTTGTAAGAATATTTTAACCGCTAATTGAGAATCGTTACCATCACAAGGATTGTCTTCAGGGTCACAATTTGCTTCAAAACAAACGTTGTCGATAAAGAGGCCTTCTAGGCTGCCGGATAGATTAAATTCTAAGAGTGAATTGTTCCCATTTTCTGTGACTGGAAAGGTAACTTCATATTGCGTCTTAGTCGTTGTAATATTAAAAACGGTATTCAAGAACGCTATACCTTCCTGATCATTCTCAAAATCATATTCAGCTCCGTGAATCACGGTCAAAGGTCTGTTTTTAGTAGCATAGGCTTCAAAAGTTAAGGTGTAGTCTAGTCCGTCTTCAACGGCTAAAAAGTCAAATCCGAATCCAGCATCAAACTCACTTTCAATGGTAATACTTGCTTCACCATTTACACTACTGGCTTCACTTCCCCACCAACGCCATCCTGCTAACGTTTGTGTAAAACCAGCGTTATTTATTAAACCACACGCTGGAACCGCAGTACCTTCACAATTGCAAAATCCATCTTCCACATCATTTATTGTATATGGATTACCATCATCACATAGTGTTCCTGGTACTATGTAGCCTGGTGTTCCCGGACAATTACAAGAGTAATCCAAAGTAGACATCAAAATTGCAGCATCCATGAAGTTTGCCGCAGTGATATTTTGTGCTGGGTCATTAATGTTTCCAGGAGTATCGTTATCCGCATCACTAATAAGAAATTCTCTACGGTACATCTCGACATTGCATATTGGTTGGTCACCTGGCACGACAACGGAAAAATAATCTATCCCAACGGGTTCATCCGGCTCTTCAAGGTATACTCTATCGGATGAATGAAAGGGAACCAATACATGCGTACTAGTGCCATCGACATATGTTACCTTAAGGGTAATATCTCTTTCATGGCTATATAAATGTGGAGCATCACTTAGATCCAGATTTTGAAGTGTAGTGAACATTGCAGGATCCGTGGGGTCTATTGTTGGAAGAAGTGTACCTGTGTACTGAATTGGTTGATAGATGATGTTAAAAGAGGCATCATTTACATGGGCACTGCCAGTTATCATAAATACATCCTGGTCCATTACCTCTTCTCCCGGAAGTTTGATCCAATCTTCTGCAAAGGTGTTCTGAGGTTGTGATGGTTCTCGTGTAAATGCACGTTGCCCATTTTGTAAAATTACGCGTGGATGCCCTGGGTTTTCTTTTAATTGAAAATCAACCATTCCTCCTTTGTATTCTACTTGGCCTGTTGTTACTTCTGATCCAAAAATGTAATTACTAATCGCGATTGCCGTAAAATCGCCAAATCCATCCCAAGGCCCTGGGCCGCTTGGTCTTGTCTCTATACAAAAATTCTCTCTTTGCATACAATCACTGCGTTCGATGCCCTGGGCACCTGATGCATCTTCGCAGTAAGGGCTTACAAATTCATAAGAATCTTGGATGAAATTCCACGCTTCACCCCTTCCTCCACCATCTGCAGTTATACCGCCATAAGGGTAATTATGCTGGTCCGGTGATGGGTTGCTTACGTTGTACTCCCATTCCCAGTGCGGTAAAGAAAAGGCATGCCCTAGTTCATGAAGAAATACATCCGTATATTCATAACTAACAAAATTACCGTCGGTTCCCCATCCGCCTGGATCCAGATTAAGGGTGTTTCCAAAATAAATCGTATTAGGAAAGTCACCTGCAGCTTGTTGTATTTTACCAAGTAAGCTTTGTGCCGCAGCATTTAGATTGCCTCTGTTAAGAACCGACTCATCCAAATCTGTATGAAATGAAACCACCGTTGGTATTCCTTCCCAGCTATTGGCTGCTACAGTTGGCATTTTTACAGTTCCGGGAAAGTGCCCAAATCTTACCACACTAACGGGAACAGCCGAAGCCAATTCTTCCAAAAAATCATCAAATATTGGTGTGCGATGTGGTAAATGATTATAGTCCATAAGGTCCATGTCAACATTCACCAGGTTGAGCTCAGTATAAGGTCTTACTTTCAAATCGCTTTGGCTTAGAACTTGTGTCTCGTTACCAGTAGTAACCGTCAATTCTAAGCCTACTTTTATCCATGACTTCGGCAATGTGACAGAAAAATAATCATCCATATTGGGCTGATTAAGATCAATGTCTGCACTTAGAATTGCAGGGCCTTTCAAACATAAGGTGCCTAAGGAGTTGCCGTCCAGTGTCCCTGTCACCTGGACATCTGGAGATGCTCCACTACCCGTAATGGCCACTTGAAAAAATACGGGCCGCTCTCCAATCGTGAATAGTAATGGATGCCCAATAGCGTGACGATGCGTTTGCGAAAGGAAAATATCGTTAATTAAGGCGGTGTTGTTTATAGAACCATCGCATACTCCCTGATCATTTGGTTCTGCATATACATATTCCACAAAGTTGTAAGAAGCAGGGAGGACTGGGTTTGTATTTGCTTGTATGTATCCTAGGCTATTCGAATTACTCGATTTTTGATTCGGCTGATTCTTTACTTTACCTATGCAACTTTTTTCTTCAGAGTAACACTGATGGCTTTGGTTTCTTTCACTACGTTGTCCATTTGCGGTAAAGGCTGTCAGGAGCAAAGCAAGGAGTAATAGTGTTTGAAATTTAAATTGGATTTTATCTTTCATTTGCGAATGAATTTATGGTTTCTACTAGTTGATGACGTTGCAATTTTTGCCTTTTGCTGTTGTCAAATCAATCTGTTCACTGTTAAAACAATCGTCTTTTGAAAGACCCTACCATGTTTGTCCTTTTTTTTGATAAACACTTGAGCACCTTCTATCAAGCGGTAGGCTCTCCATTTACGGATAGGGTGGTGTAAACCAAGTTTCATCGCCTTATCTACGGTGTCTTTTGCGGGCTAACGGCGTTGGTAAAAGACTTCCGCAGCTATGGCTATGCCAAGCGTTTTATCGCCTTGTTAGCCTGTACGCCTTCCAATCCCAGTGAATAGAAGATATACTCCACCTCATCGCGCAGAGCGCGATGAGTCCTTACACGCGCGGGAGCGCGTGGTGACCGGGGTTTAACGCCGGAAGCTTCGCTCCCAAACAGTACTATTCCCCTGCCGGTCCGTCACCTCAATGGCGAAGCGGTGCTGGCCCGGCCCCGGGTCTCCGTCTTTGAAGTTGTAGGTGAGCTTATCGTTTTTGATGTCGTACTCCAGCAAGACCCATTTGCCGTTGATGGTGCCCCGGTACTGAAGACTTCCCTGAACATTGTCGGTGATGAGAAGGCTGAAGCCTGCGCCCCGGCGCAGGTCGGAGGCGAAGTAGTTGATTTCCACCTGGGGAGGAATGGTGTCGAGGAAGAGAGCATAGTCGCCGAAGGAGTAGACGTTGGCGCGGAATCGTCCGTCGTCGGTCCAGTCGCCACCGTTACCGCTCCACTGTCCGTCGGGCTGGCATTTGCCGAGGAAGACGTGGTCGCGGAGGGAGTCTGTAATGGGCTGGTCGGGGCGGATGCTGAGCTGGCCGTGACCGTGTAGTGGGGTCAGGCCGTCGTGTAGCTGGTGGGTGGGGCTTAGGTGGCCCGCCGAGGCGTCGGGCAGCTGGGCGTAGCGGAAAAAGAGGTCGCGGTAGAGGGCGTCGGCGTCCAGCTCGAGGCGCATTGCGCCGTTGTCGATTATGCTGCCCTCTCCGGCGGGGAGGAAGTACTGGTGAGGGCGGGCCCGGGGCGCCCGCTCCTGCGGGCGGTACACCAGCGTAAAGGTGATCTCGGAGACATTGCCGGCCTGGTCATTTACCAGCATCCGCACGGGGAGGGGGCGGTTGGGGAGCAGCCTTAGGCTGCCATCGTAGGTCTCGTCCATGGCTGTTTCAAGGATCATAGCATCCTGCGTCAGCGCCCAAAAACGATGATACCAGGAGGTGTTTTTATTCCACTCCTCGTAGTCGGTCAGGGCGTTGAGGTACTCCGTCTCTTCGAAGGGGATGCGCCCAAAACGGAAGTCGAAAATCCGGGTCGTATCGGCGTACAGCTCCCCGCCATAAATGCCGTTCCAGTTCGGCATGGCGTTCTGCCGGTCATAGGCCTTTAGCGCCAAGCCGATGCGGGCAGAGCCTACAACGATGGTGTCTGGCGCGCTGTATTTGCCCCGTCGCTCCGCTATTTTGAAGGTCTGGATGTCAGTCTCCAATCCGTGATTGTCCAACTCGTAAACCCGCAAGTTTCGGATCTGCGGCGCGCGGGTGTCTGGTATCGAGAAACCGAAGTCGAGCGGATTGAGCGCTGCATCCGTCACCGCATCCCGCATCTCGAAGTGGAGGTGAGACCCAAAGCTGTGCCCCCGATTCCCTACGCCCCCAATCTGCTCGCCTTGCTGCAGCGGGAAGGCCGTTGAGTCAAAGCGTAGGTTCTGGCTAAATTTTTCCTCCGCAAACTGCCGTGCTCGGACAGTGTCCAGCAGCTCCGGCCGCAAGGTCTCCAGGTGAGCGTATACGCTCCGGTGCCCGTCCGGATGATCCACGTAGACCGCCTGTCCGTAGCCGCCCGGGCTGACCACAATCCGGCTCACGAAGCCATCCGCCACGTTGTAGACCGGGGTGTTGGTGCTGGCCCGGAAGTCGAGCCCCGCATGAAAATGGTCGCTGCGCAGCTCACCAAAAGTACCAGTAACGAGTAGCGGACCGTTGAGGGGCGCGCGGTAGTCGAGGTCCTGAGCGGTGAGGGGGAGGGTTAGGAGGAGGAAGAGTAAGGTGGTCTTGTAGTCGTGTCGTCTGGTAGGCTGCCGCATGTTGGAGGAGGGAGGGGGGCTTGTATTCTGGTAGTCTGGTGGTCTTGTAGGCTGCCGCGTTTTGGAGGCGGCTTGACGAGTACGCGGAATCATATTTTTCTTTGGTAAAGTCATTGCCGAAGGGTCACCCCTCTCCTTCGGAGAGGGGCCGGGGGAGAGGTTTCCTTCATCCCAAAACCGCTTCCCGCGCCGCCTTCATCGGAATCCCGATACAGCGCTTCTCCATGTAGGTCA
>CALIGP010000318.1 GCA_938021455.1 uncultured Lewinella sp.
TGTGACGAACCGAAATATGAGGAAGGCGGAATTGCCCGCTTACTCAATCCGACGTTAATCGTTGAAGTTCTCTCCCTCAGCACCGAGCGAAGAGACCGCAGCGTAAAATGGGATGCCTACATGAGTTTGGAATCCTTGAAAGAATATGTATTGATTGACAGTAAAAGTATGTCCGTGCAAACCTACTATCGTCAGGGAAAAGGTAGCTGGTCCATCGGTAGTTTTTATTTACCGGAGCAGGATGTTGAATTTAAGACCCTCGGAATTTCCGTACCGATGTCCGTCATTTATGAGGGCATAGAATTCCCTGACCTGGGCGTTTAACCTCCCTACTGCTTAACGAACCGCCCTACCCCACCTTCTCCGTCGGAGACGAGATACAGGCCGGGGGCAAGCTGACTTACGTCCACCCCGTCATAGAAATCGTTACTACGGATCATGTCCTTCACCAATCGCCCATTAGCATCAAAGATGCGCAGGATGTGATGAAGTTTAAGCCCGCTAAAGAACACTTTATCGTTAGCGGGGTTAGGAAACAACTCTATCGTTCTGGCCGGTGCTCTGGTCGGGTCGTTGATTGAAACGGGAAAACGAGAGCAATCTTCACCCGGCAGATTATAGCAGCGGGAGGCGGCTCCCCGCGCAATGTCCCAATCTACGCCAGCCAGCCAACGTTCGTTGCCACTTTCGTAGGCACCTGCATCCGGCGCACTACCTTGAAAGCCATCGGTAATGCCGTCGATTTCCCGACCAGCGTCAATGGCGGAAGAGCCATCAACCAGCGAAAAATCCAGTCCGGATTCCTCCACAAAGGGAGAGGCTCCAGGTGCAAGAACAACATTATTCTGCTTATCTGATTGTGGCTCGAGCTCGGAGCTATTCGTTAGCGTATTCCAGATTTTCACATTACTGAAAGCGGTACCGGGCTTGTGCCAGGCATCAAAGGCCTTCGAGCCATCCCAAAGCGTATTATTGAAAATGTCAAGGTCTTTGCCGTTCCAATTAATTTGTACGCTGGACCACTCCGTGTCATACACCACATTGTGGTGTACCATTACGTCTTCGGGGTCATTGTCCAGGTAAATACCTGCTGCCTTCTTGAGGCTTCCCCTGCCGTAGGCATCGTGAAACCAGTTGTGGTCGATCTCCATATTCAGGCCAGTCCCGATGGTATAGAGTAGCGCACAATCATCAGCAATGAGGTTACTATTAGAGATGTCGTTATACCCAACCCGGGAGTTTTTACTGATGATTTGAATGCCGTCCCGACCGCCATTGATGATGGTGTTTTTCAGCACCAGTGCATTGTTTTGGCCACGCACCATTAAGGGCGCATCGTAGTCGCCAATGAAATTAAAATCGTGGATGTAGTTATTTTCTATCGTCGTTCCACTCCCGCTATCCCAGATGCCGGTTCCGGCTCCGAAACCGATTTCGCAGTGTTCGATTCGGGTATCAACGGCATTCCATTTCACGTCAATGGCCCGGCTTTCGGCGTGGAAATTTTTGGTAATTCCTCTGGTATAGCTACCATAGAAGCTGGACATACCATAGAGGCGATTGCCTCTACCTTCGATCTCTATCTTACCGCCAAAGACAGCGAAATTTTCCAGGCTAATGTAGTTTTTCCCATTAAGATCAACGGCCAGGCTACGCCGTCTCATCTGTACCTGTCCGTCGGCAGGCTGTTCACCACGAGGTAGCTGAACGTAAAGCGTTTTATTGGTCTCATCGAACCACCATTCATTTTGGTAATCGAGCACTTCCTTGATGCCTTCTAGAAAGTAATCCCCCTTATCGGCGGGCGGGTGGAAGGTGCGAATCCACGCCTGGTTTTTCTCCAGATCAAAATTGACTCTTCCGGAGGAGCTGGAGGTAATAAAAGCTTTCCAGGTCGTCCAGCCAGAGCCGGGTCGGTCACCGTAAAAAAGGATAGAGCCCCCCGTCCAGTCGAAATCAGGAATATCGGAGTCTGTGAGGAAAGCGTTGAATTCTGTTTCTCCGGGACTACCATTGTCATTACGCAGCGAGTTGAGCGTAAAAGGGTTACCGTCGGTATTATCAGGCCAGCGGGCAAGGTCCATGGCGGTGGCACCATTCATCACAAAATTTTCCTGCTTAAGATCCCAGTCAATGCTTGTTTTAAAGCGGTTGTTACCATCCGCCGTGAAGCCGTTTAACGCTTGCATAGCGGTGAGGATAACGCGGTCTTCACCAGCAGCGCGAAAGGTAATGGGGCTACCAGGGCTTCCGGAATTCGCCGGACGAAGCATCTCTTCATAGGTCCCTGCATGAATGATCACGATATCTCCGGCAACGGCAATGCCTGCGGCTTTGGCGATAGTTAAGAAAGGTGCGATGACCGTGCCGTCGTTATCATCGCTTCCCGTTTTGGAGACGTGATACTCCGTTGCCAATAGTGAGTAGGAAAAGAGAATGAAAAAGGCGAGGAAATAACTGGATAATTTGTGCATGACTTAGCTTTAGTACAATGTGCTTACGAATGTAAGATCATGCACTGTGCCCCACAGGCATATTGCCCGATGGTATTGGAGAGATGAACAATTGTGGTAGACATTGTTAAGCATTTCCAGAAGTAGCGGGCGACGGAGCGCAGGTGCAAAGAAAGTTTAAAGAGAAAGATCTGACTGAAAAAGCCCTGCACTTAAGTGCAGGGCCTCGAGAATGGGAATTAATAAGTTCGTTTATTTCTGGAGCATTGTCATGGAGCCGAAGTCTCAAATCTGGATACGCTTAGCAAAATAAGCCTCCGAACCGTGTTCGGAGGCCTGGTAGCTTGCGCTACAAATTCCTACTTCAATTTACAATCTCAAGAATTTGGATAGCGAGTGTGTTAGTCACTCCCCTATCCGCTTGCACAATAGTAGTCGTCAACGGCCTAATCGAGGGGCTAAAATGAGCGCAAACAGGTATATCCAACGGCTGAAACAGGTGTTTACACCTAAGGAATTTATCCAGTACATAGGCGTAAGTATAGGCGATCGCTGCGTTGATCGATTTAAGTTTGACGTGTAATTAGGTCTGCCCTATTTTATATACTCACCTAAACACCAGCCCATGAATATCCGACTTCAGCAATACCGGTTTATTGATAGTAAGGCCGGAATTATCACCTTAGCTACCATTCACCTAATGTCCGGAGTGATCCTGCTCGCACCGGCCGAAGATTCCATACTTCTCTTTGGTCGCGGCCAGTTGTGCCTTTCTATTGCTGCCTGTTATGCATTACTATATTGGTACTACGACTGGCAGAATACGGGCACAAATATCTTCCTGACGGGGTTCTTCCTGCTTGGGATTATAGGAGAGTGGTCGGTCTTTGGGCTTCCGGTTTCCTCGGTTACTTATCACTCTTTAGGCCCACAGTATAGCAAAGGGTTTGCCCTTCCCTTTTTTATGAAGATGTTACCCTGGTTCTATATCGGGCTACGACTTTCGGCGGTATACTTCCTCCTTCACACTAGCCATGAAGCCTACAAACTCCGGAGATTGGCATAGCAGACAAAAAGACCAACCCTGCCTTCCAAGAAAATTCTTTGCACCTGCGGCCTCGCCCACAAAACTTTCCGTCCTGGGCAAGCTGTTACTTCCAGAAATCCAACACCCCAAAAAGACACCCCTTGCGCTACACCATCTCCGACATTCACGGCTGCCCGAAAACCTTTCGGCTTGCCCTCTCCGAAATCAACCTACAACCAACGGATGAGCTCTTCCTCCTGGGCGACTACATCGACCGTGGCCCCGATAGCCTGGGCGTGCTGGAAATGATCTGGGACCTGGAAGACAGTGGTCAAAACCTGGTTTGCCTACGCGGCAACCACGAAGAGATGGTCCTCGACTACGCCAATGGCAAGCGCGGGCGCTACTCCTGGGCGCCGCCGCCAGCGATCAAGCAACAAACTATCGATTGGTTCGCTGCCCTACCCCACTACCATGAAACCCCGGGCTATATTCTAGTGCACGCCGGGTTAAATTTTCGCAGCAAAGACCCATTGCAAGAAAAGCATGCTATGCTCTGGGAGCGCTACTGGTATGACGATATGATTTTCAATCCCGACTTTCTGGGCGACCGCATCATTATACACGGACACACCCCCGCCGACATGCTGCAAATCAAGGCAGGTATTCGTCATATGAGCAGGAATAAGTATGCCTGCATTGATTCCGGCTGCTCGCAGGTAAAAGAAGGAATGGGCTATTTGACAGTACTCAACCTCGATACGCAGGAGGGGGCTTTTGTGCGGTGTATAGATTAAGGGAGTCTCTCCTTTTTGTACTATGTGCCTTCGTGAACCTTATGTCCATCCATTGCGCAGCAATTCCAGAGCGCTTCGCGCTTTTTGACACGTAGGACACACAGACACAAAGGGCACGGAGAAGAGATAGGCATACTCTTTATGCTGCTTGCCAAACGCTCAAACCTCACCCTTGCCTCCCCCGCCAGTAGCTCAAGGCCTCTGCGGCATCATCGACATTAGCTGATTCCAGTTCCTCCGTCCATTCCATACCGTTTTTGGCGTAGAAATGGTGGGCGTGGGTAGCGTGAATGTTTCGCTCGCGGGCAATGTAATATTCCAAAAAGGCAATGACTGCCGCGCGCTGCGCTACGTCCAGCGTAGCATGGAGGTTGGCCTGTCGTTGCTTGGCAAAAGCGTCTCCTTCTCGCAGTAGCCAGATCACATTGATATTGCTGTAGGGCTGGTTAATCTCCAGCATCAAGGCTGCTGGTAGGTAATGCCGCCAGCCGTCGGGGCGGAGGTAGCTGAAGGCCGATTGACAATCGAGTA